>CAZGEB010000017.1:0-10486 GCA_964524915.1 uncultured Candidatus Saccharibacteria bacterium | reverse complement strand
AGGGTTACCAGAATTGGAGATACATCAAACCCTATAATGCTAATTCAAGAATCTCAAGCAGATACTGTTACCAAAGGTATTATAGATTTCAAGGTTATCAACTCTGAAAAAATAGCCTACCTATCCAACCAAAAGACAGTAGTTTTTTTCAATATCAAAACATTAAAAACAGAAAAAACAATAGCGGTACCTGATAACGCAGCCAGTTTTATCATGGACCCAACTGGAAATATTATTTTATTATTTAATGATAAAGGCGAACAAATTTCTGGAGTAAACCTAAAAAATAATACTACTATCCCCAAACTAGGATTGCAAATAAGCGAGATAGTCAAGCTGGGCGAAGAAAGTCTATGGTATCAAAAAACTGACAAGCTTTATGAATACAAAATCAAAACCAACATCTCTAAAGCAATAGGAGAAGATGTGTTGGCAGCACAAGCTGAAGACAACAAAATCTACGTACTCACCCAAAAAGACAATCGCGCAGAAATCAGTTTTGCCAGCAACGGAGAAGAATTCGCACCGCTCATATCTGACCTAGTAATTCCACCCTCCAAAAACATAAAATTGTTTGTAAGCCCACAAAAACAAATTTTCTTGCTAGTGGATACCAATCTTTACAAACTTGCAAGTGTTTTAGAGAAAATCACCGACAATATTTCTTCTGTAGAAATTACTGGAAGCGGTCTTGTGCTGTATTCACCTGGCGAAACTAAATTTTACAACTCCGACAGCGAAAAACTGGCACTTATCAGCAGAGATACACAAAGTCAAACCATCACCCAAGCTCGGCTAATAGAAGGTGGATACTTCGTGACTTTCAAAAATCAAAAAATCACAGCCATAGAAATGGATGATCGGGATTCTAAACAAATTTACGACATCGCACCAGCAAAGGAGGCGCGCTCACTCACCCCCTCCCCAGATAACCGCTGGATTTACTGGGTTGACGAAGGGGATCTAAATAGAATAGAATTAATAAAATAATTAATTGCTACAACGGATAATTACAATAACTACAAAATAAACGATTGGGCGACTACGTCAATTGATTATCCAGAGCCTCGTTGACCATTTTGTCGGCCATCTTATTTTGCTCACGAAACACGTGAGTAAAAGTAAATTTTTTAAAAGTTCTAAGAAGCTTAAGAACTTGATCTGCTAACAGTCGCAAATGCGGCTGTTTTATTTTATACAGCCCTTGCATTTGCCGCACAATCAACTGGCTGTCCATACGAATATCCAGAACTTCCCCGCCCAAACTTTGCGCAGTTTCCAAAGAGCGAACTAGAGCCATGTATTCTGCATAATTATTTGTCTGCTCGCCTAGATACTCACCTTTTTGAAAAAGCAACTCTTGACTGCTTGCATCGTAAATTACAAACCCCAAAGCCGCTGGTCCAGGATTTCCCCTCGCTCCCCCATCTGTATAAATAATTAAATTTTTGGTCATAGATAAATCACAAACCAGGTCTTACATCTATTAATTTAAAATCCACTTTTCGCATACCATTCCATTCATTGATCCCAAGCGTGCCCGCAACATCCACAACACTTCCCACATCTAACCAAGAAAGCTCCTTGGCAAATCCAAAGCCAATAGCTTCTAGCTTGATCCCGGAAATATCTAGCAAAAGTTTTGCGTGGGTTTGTTCTTGTCCAATATTTTTTATACTGACAACTCTAGCACTAGGCAACAAAAACTTCGGCTCTACATTACCTACCCCAAAAGGCTCCATGGCAGCCAAAAGTTCACAAGTCTCAATATTTAAATCAGAGGCTGATAATTCAGCTGACAGTTCCAGTGTCGGAGTATAATCCTTTTTGGCATCTTGATTATCTCTTGCATACTGCAAAACCGCACCAGTAAAGTCATCCAATTTTTCTGCCAACAAAGTTAGTCCCGCAGCTTGCATGTGACCACCAAAACGGCTTAAGTGAATAGAAGCAAACTGTAAACACTCCACGACATTAAAATCTCCACGAGTACGAGCAGATCCAGTGAGCTCTCCTCCAATATGACTGAGGACAATAGCGGGCTTACCAAATTTTTCCGCAACTCTCCCAGCCACAATTCCCACCACACCCTGATGCCAATCTTCCCCGGACAAAACCAAAACTTCACGGTCCTGCTGAATAGATGCTTGTTCAAAAGCCTCTAAACTAATACGCTCAGTTAGGCCTTGCCTGCGTAAATTTATTTCTTCCAATTCGGATGCCAACCGTACTGCCTCTTTTGGATCTTCAGCCAAAAACAAATCCAAAGCCACACTTGCATGTGTGAGCCTTCCAGCAGCATTGATCCTGGGCGCAATCTGAAAACCAATCGCCCGAGCATCTAGTTTTCTTTCCTCACCCAAAGAAAGAGTTTGCAGTAGTACTCTCAAGCCCAACCATTTAGTTTTGTGCATCACAGCCAAACCAAATTTCACCAAAATTCTATTCTCGCCCATCAAAGAATGACAATCTGCAACTGTACCTATGGCTGCAATATCCAAAAGCCATTTCTCCCACCCTTTGGTGTGCGTCTCTCCGGCAAAAGTTCTACACTCTTCTACTCTAGAGTCATCAAAAAATAACCCCTGCACCAATTTAAAAGCCACACCAGCCCCGGTCATTTGCTTATCTGGAAAAGGTTCTTCTGGGTTTTTTGGATTTATCAAAGCAAAAGCTTTTGGCAGCAGCCCCGTCACTTCATGATGGTCTGTAATAATCAAATCTATCTCATTTGCCAAACACCATTCCGCCACATCTACAGAATTGGTGCCACAATCTACAGTAATAACCACCCGTGCGCCATCTTGTTTTAATTTTTCAAAGGCCTCTATATTTAAACCATACCCTTCAGTAAATCTATCTGGGATATAATATTTTACGTCCACTCCCAAATACCTAAAGGCGTGCACCACCACAGCAGCAGCGGTTACAGCGTCTGCATCATAGTCTGCGTAGACTGCGATCATTTCTCCATTTGCCACAGCATCCCAAAGTCTTTCAACGGCTTTATCCATTTCAGCAAACAAAAAAGGATCAAGTGATTTTTCATATGTGGGATGTAAAAATGCATCCAAAGACTCTCTGCTCAAAATACCTCTTTCTGCCAAAACCCTGGACAAAGCTGCGGATACTCCCGGTATCTCAACAGATTCAAAATCACCTAAAGCCCAATTCTGATAACGCATAGATAATGAATAAACAAAATTAATCAGATAAAACCGCGCCTGAAAGCCTAAATCATTCCCAGTAAATCAACCGCACGCATTTCTTCTGGAGTCTGCAAACCAAACAAAGACAATACAGTAGGAGCCACATCTGCAATCATACCAACAGGCACCAGTGATGCCAAATCTTGATATCCAAAAGACAAAGGCTGGATCCTCTTCCATTCATTGGCAATCAAAATAATCGGCACCGGATTACTTGTGTGATCAGTATCCGGGTCACCACTCCGCAAATCCAACATTTCTTCAATATTACCATGATCAGCTGTAATCAAAAGTGCAGCATCTACCAAAAGGCAAGCCTCAGCAACCTTACCCAAGCACTCATCCAAAACTTTTACCGCCTGTACAGCAGAATTCAGATTCCCAGTATGCCCCACCATATCCGCATTGGCAAAATTAGCCACAAAAAAATTCTTATCGGACTTGGTCACATCCGCAATCAAAGCATCTGCGAGTTCCCTTGCCGACATAGCTGGTACATTTGCATAACTAGAAGAATTATCCTCTGGGCTATCAATGATCAACCTTTCTTCTCCTGGAAGTAAACTTAAATTACCGCAATTAAAAAAAGTGGTTACGTGAGCATACTTTTCCCTCTCGGCAATATGCATTTGCTTCAGTCCAGCTGCTGCCACCACTTCCGCTAAATTATTTTTTACCGACATCTGACCAAATGCAACCAAAACTGGCAAGCCAGCGGTGTATTCAGTCATAGTGACCACCAAAAGATTTTTGGGTGGATGAAACTTATCCGAAATTGGAGTTTTGTTGATAGCACTCAAAGCCGTAGCTATTTGCACCATCCTATCTTGACGAAAATTGAAAAATATCAAAGCATCATTTTCAGAAACCAGACCCACAGGAGCCCCACCATCCACTATCACAGTGGGCGGAATCATTTCATCTGTCAGACCCGCTGCATAAGCAGAAGAAACTGCTTCAGCAGAACTATTAGAGACATTTCCTTTGCCAAAAAAAATGGCATCCAAAGTAGACAAAGTTTGTTGCCAGTGCCCCCCTCTATCCATAGCATAAAACCTGCCCGTGATACTCGCCACCCTACCCGCACCAATTTTCGCAATCTCCATCTCCAGTTTACCAAATGCTTCCAGGGCTGCTTTCGGGGCCGTGTCTCTACCATCTGTAAAAGCATGCACAACTACATTTTGTATGCCGTGCCTTTGTGCCAATCCAAGTAGAGCATATAAGTGTTCGTCCAGACTATGCACGCCACCATTACTCAAAAGCCCCACCAAGTGCAACCTGCTGTTATTTTTTTTTACATGCTCAACGGCGGATAAAAAAGCTTCGTTTTGGAAAAAACTCCCGTCTTGAATACTTGCAGTTATCCTTGGCATGTCTTGCCCAACCACTCGTCCCGCCCCAATACTCAAATGCCCCACTTCACTATTTCCAGGTTCGCCCACAGGAAGCCCAACCAAAAGGCCGGAGGCACGCAAAGTAGCAGCTGGATAAAAAGCAATTAAATTATCCAGATTTGGAGTGCCTGCCACAGTCACTGCATTGCCACGAGAAGGAGAGGCGACACCAAAACCATCACACACAACCAGCACTACTTTTTTGTAAACTTTATGATTCATAGTATCAATAATAAAATTGAGCAAGAATAAATAAAATTGACAAAATTATCTAAAAATAATTTTATTTTTGATCATTTTTGCTCAATCTTTTAAATTTTGGCATTACTAAGTTGTGTCTCTATCTCTAGCAGTCTGTTATATTTCGCCAGTCTTTCACCGCGTGAAAGTGACCCAAATTTGGTAAAGTCAGCACCCACCGCCACTGCCAGATCAGCAATAAAATCATCGTTGGTTTCACCGCTCCTGTGTGACACCACCACCTTGTATTTATTTGCTTGGGCGAGTTTAATAGCGGACAAAGTCTCGGTGAGTGTGCCAATCTGATTAACTTTGATCAAAATTGCATTTGCAATTTTATCGTCTATCCCTTTTTGCAGCCTTTCTGTATTTGTCACAAAAAGATCATCGCCAACCAAAGTGGTTTTCTTGGACAAATGATCGGTCAAATGTCTCCAGCCCACAAAATCATCTTCGCCGCAGCCATCCTCAATTATCTGTAAATGATATTTTTCTACCCACTCCTGATACATCTTGTACATAGTCTCAGAAGTAAACTTCTTTTTGGAAACTTTGAGGTTGTAAATATCTTTGGCGGCATCATAAAATTCACTAGAGGCAGCGTCTACTCCCAAACGGAAATCTTTCCCCAAAGAAAAACCTGCTTTGGTAATGGCTGCGGCCAATTCTTCTAGACCCTGCTCGTTTGACTTGAGCCTAGGAGCAAAACCGCCCTCGTCCCCCACACTAGTTGCAAAACCTTTTTCTTTCAAATTCTTTTTTAAAATTTGATAAACCTCAGCCGATCTTCTAAGCATTTCAGCAAAACTTCCCTTCTGTGGAATCAAGAAAAACTCTTGTACATCCAAAACAAAATCCGCGTGAGCCCCACCATTTATAACATTAAAAAGCGGCACGGGCATTTTTTTAATCGTGTAGCCATATTTATCCGCCAGGTACTGATAAGTTTCTCTGCCTTTCAAAATCGCAGCCAGTTTACAAGCCGCCAAAGACACAGACAAAATCGCGTTTGCCCCCAAACGAGTTTTATTTTTTGTACCATCCATGTCTAGCATCATCTTGTCTATGTGCTCTTGAGAGCTAGGGGTCATACCAATCATTTTCTTGGCAATGACATTATTCACGTTTCCACAAGCCTTTAGCACACCCTTTCCAGCATAGCGGCGACTATCGCCGTCCCTAAGCTCCAAGGCCTCATGCGAGCCTGTAGAGGCCCCAGAAGGCACGCTGGCAGTGGCAGATATTTTTCCACTCCAAACAGTAGTTTCTACAGTAGGCAGCCCGCGGCTATCCAAAATCTCTCTCGATCTGATTTGTGTAATAGTTTTCATAATATCTAATTCCTCATTTATATACCCATTAATTATATCATAGACAATCCCAGCTTTTTTCGGCTATAATAAAAGCATATGGACACTCAAGCGATCACAGAAAGACTAAAAGCCAAAGGGGTAAAAGCGCGTGGTCACATCCACTCCGAGCACCACGCCCTAGCAGACAAACTCTGCAAAGAATTGGGCGACCCCAAACACTTTGGTGCATTCTTAAGAATCGCTCAGACCCATAATCATCAAAAGATTTTGCAGATCCTGGGCCAAGTTCTAGACAACCCAAAAGTCCAGCACAAACCCAGTCTTTTTATGTATTTAATAAAAAATAATAAGTAAGCAACTTTTACCATATGAACCCAGAAAAATCACCTGAAAACAAAGCAGGCTTTATAAAGAAAACTGAAGCCGTAGCACTTACGTTATATGCAATTCTAGGTCATGAAAATGCACTAGCTGGCAGGTCAGAAACAGACTACAGAGAAGGAGACACCCGAGCTGAACCCTTAAAAAGAAACATGGAAGCCGCAAAAGAAGTTTACTTAGAAAAATTAGCAATGCTCGATAAAAAATAACTGGCACTAAGAATATAAAGCGGGCTAATTCACAAATTAAATTTTTGACATTAGAAATTAGACATTAGAAATTTCCCCAAATGTTCCTCCCGATCTCCAAATTACCAGCACAAGTTTTGAGAAACCCTGTAGAAGAGGTTGTGTTTCCTTTGGATAAAAAAATGAAGCGCCTACTCATGGACATGCTGGACACGGTACAATCCGCAGAGGGCATCGGCCTTGCCGCAACTCAGGTAGGCAAAAGTTTGAATCTCGCACTTATCTTTTTGGCCCACCAAGGCAAAGAGCCTTTTTTCATTTGCAATCCAAAAATCATCAAAACCTCCAAAGAAGAAGTGGAAATAGAAGAAGGCTGTCTGTCTATCCCAGGAGTATACGGCATGGTGAGTCGTCCCAAAAAAATCACCGTAGAATATTTTGACCTGCTTGGGGAAAAACAAACCATTGAGGATGACGGCTGGACAGCTCGAGTCCTCCAGCACGAAATAGATCATTTAAATAATATTTTAATCTGCGATAAATTTAAAACAATTACAAAAGGCGGTGAAATGCTAAAGCACTTCAATCCTTAATCCTTAACTCTTAATCTTTAACTTGAAATGCAAAACAATTACGGATTTAGATTTCGCGATTGGCCTGTATATAAGGACGCGAGAGTCTTCCGCAAGGAGATAATTGGTTTGGCAAAAACTTTCCCAAAAGAAGAGCTGTACGCCTTGACCGACCAGCTACGCAGAGCACTAAACTCAATCCTACTCAATACCGCAGAAGGCTCAAATAAAAATACGGATAAGGACACAAGAGTATATATCAATCGCGCACAAGGCTCACTTGATGAGGTGGTATCCTGTTTAGATTGTGCGATGGACGATTTATATATCAGCGAGCAACAGCATGAACAAGCACTGCAAAAAGCTGAATTATTAGCTAAGCAATTCAAAAGTTTTACCCTATATTTATCAAGAAATTAAAATTACTTTTTGCCAAAGATTGAATGTTTCCCGTGTCGTCTTGATTAAGGGTTAAAGATTGATTAAGGGTTAAAGATTAAAGATTAATGATAAAAGACTCAATGTCTTTGTCTTTGTTAAGGATTAAGGATGAAAGATTAAGGATCTACTATACAATATGCTCTCCCAAGACCTACTTCTCATAGACTGCGAACTCGCCTATCCCGAAGCTGAACGCGGGGCGATTTTGCAATTAGCTGGCGTGCTTTTGGATAAAAAAAATCTCTTAGAAAAAAAGCAATTTGAGTCCTACGCTCGCCCAAGCCTGCTAGATGGATCCACCACAAGCCTCGCCAAAAACCTTGGCGTACCAGCAGAAACCATCAAGCTAGCACCGAGACTCCCAGAAGTTTTAAAAAGCTTTTTTGACTACTTTAAAGACTCTTATCAAATCGCTTGCTTTGGCATCACACCTTACATTGCCCTAGCAGCAGCTAATAAAAAAAGTGGCAACAAAAAACCTTTGGACTTACCTATTTTTGATGTTTGGACTGTACTCTACACTCATTCTGAACAAATAAATACTCTCAAACTTCCCAACCTAGAAACTTTTGCCAGCCAATACAAACTCAATCTCAAAAATTCTCACAATGCCATGGAAAGAATCAAATTAATTTCAGAGATCTTAAGAAAGACTATATAACCAACACCGCACCCATTCACCTCTTCCATAATGTGCTCATTGCCACTCCCCCTCATGTCATTCCCGCGTAGGCGGGAATCCAGCTCGCACACAAGCGAGCAGACTTATCAAGAAGTATGAAAAGTTATTTTGTTTATATTCTTGCCAGCAAGAAAAATGGTACTCTATATATTGAAGTTACCAGTGACTTGATAAAAAGAGTTTGGCAACATAAAAATAAGTTGGCAGATGGATTCACACAAGAACACGGAATTGACTCTCTGGTATACTTTGAAGAAACCACAGATGTAGTCAGTGCCATCACCAGAGAAAAACAAATGAAAAAATGGAATAGATTATGGAAAATAAGACTGATTGAAGAAAACAATCCCACATGGAAAGATTTATTTGATGAGATCACTGCTTAAAATTCAATGTCGGCAGGTAATGCCGACTGGATTCCCGCCTCCGCGGGAATGACAGGAAGTAAAGACGCCAACAATAAAACTAATCTTATGAAAATAATTTTCTTTGGCACCTCTTCTGTTGCCCTACCTATTTTAAATAAACTCAATGTTGCACACGAAGTTTTAGCAGTGGTAACTTCCCCTGATGCACCAGTTGGCAGAAAACAAATTCTCACACCAAGCCCAGTGGCAGAATTTGCAGAAAAACTAAGCATCAAAACTTTTAAACCTGAAAAGGTAAAAGGTAACGAAGAAATTTTAAAAGAACTGCAAAATCTAAGTGCAGATATTTTTATCGTGGTATCTTACGGAAAGATTCTTCCAAAAGAAATTTTAGAATTACCGCCACTAAAAACTCTTAATGTACATTTTTCTCTCCTGCCAAAATACCGAGGTGCAGCTCCTATCCAAGCTGCGATAAAAAATGGCGACGAGGTTAGTGGTACAACTATTTTTATCCTAGATGAACTCCTAGACCATGGCCCCATCATCGCTCAAAAAGAAATTGCCATAGGAAAAGACGACACCACGCCCGTACTTATGGAAAAAATGGCGGAAATGTCTAGCGAGCTACTTCTAGCAACACTACCTAAATATCAAAAAGGTGAGATCACTCCAAAAGAACAAGATCATGAAAAGGCCACCAAGGCGCCAATGATCAATAAAACTGATGGACTTCTGGACTTTACAAGTACTGCCAAAATATGCTATAATATATATAGAAGCCTGCAACCTTGGCCAGGCGTATATACGTATTTTCAAGGAAAAATTTTAAAAATCATAGAGTGCCGCCGCCTTGTTCCCTCCCCTAGTGAGGGGAGGGTTAGGGAGAGGTTGCAGACAGGAATGGTACTTCCCGGCGGAGTCATTGCCTGTGGAGAAAACACCTACCTGGAGCTTCTACAAGTCCAACTAGAAGGCGGGAAAGTTTTAAACATAAAAGACTTCATAAACGGACATAAGGATTTTATAGGCACTATAATTTAAAACACAGAAAACTTGTCCATCTATTCTATATGGCAAATAACGGTGACAATCTTCAGGCCGGTTATAATCTATACCTAAAACTACAACGCGATGGAAAACCTCTGGATAAAGAAGAGATGTCTAAGTTGTTAAGACATATTTCACAAACAAATTACGAGCCAGCATACAGGAAAAAAATAACCGAGATGGTTGAAGCTTTATAAGAACTAAACCAAGACCATTTCAGACAGTGGATCACACAAAGAATAAAACAGGACATGTAAAGCACGCACTCTTGCTAATCAGCCGTAAATATACAAAAAGGTAGTACAAAACACCTTACTTCAAAAATTTTCTTTTATTTTCTAAGTGCCCTTGATAGGTTTTGCTATAAACTATTTCACCAGACGGTTGTTTGTGAAGAAAATAGTAATAGTCAGACTTGATAGGGCGCAAAACTGCATACAGACTAGCAAAAGAAGGATTTGCAATAGGACCCGGGGGTAGCCCTGGGTTTTTATATGTGTTGTAAGGCGAGACAGCCTCTAAATCTTTACTGGTTGGCGCTGCCCTACCACCGCGAGTAATGTAATTTATAGTCGCATCACTTTCTAGCGCTTGCCCAATAAGCAACCTATTATAAAATATTCCCGCCACATATTGCCGCTCTTC
>CAZGEB010000016.1:0-14569 GCA_964524915.1 uncultured Candidatus Saccharibacteria bacterium | reverse complement strand
TTAGCCGTGGTAGACTTTGCATTAATGCAACTTACAACAACACTATAATCAGTGCTACTGATCAAAATGGTAATGTAATAGCATGGGCAACAGCCGGAAATTCTGGCTTCAAGGGCTCCAAAAAATCTACTCCTTTCGCTGGCCAAAAAACCATGGAAACCCTACTTACCAAAATCAAAGACAGTGGAATGTCTGAGGTGGAAGTTTTCATGACTGGACTTGGTGCTGGCAGAGAATCTGCTGTGAGGGCTCTTCACGGTACAGGTTTTAGCATACTTTCTATTAAAGATAGAACACCAGTAAAACACGGTGGGGTTAGAGAAAAGAAGCCAAGAAGACTATAATTTGATTTCTAGATAAAACACTTTCTATGCGTTATACAGGACCAAGAGCAAAAAAAGCCAGAAGACTTGGACAAGCTTTCACTGAAAAAGCCGCCAGGATTCTACAAAGACGTCCAAGCCCTCCAGGACAACACGGGCAAGGCAAAGGTAAGCCATCTGAATTCGCTCTTCAAATGAGAGAAAAGCAGAGAATCAAGTACGCTTACGGAGTATCAGAAGATCAATTCTACAAAGCTTTCCTTTTGTCACAAAAAGAAAAAGGTGCTACTGGCGACAACTTAATGAGAAGACTGGAAAGAAGACTGGACAATGTAGTATACAGACTGGGCCTAGCAACAACTAGGGCTCAAGCAAGGCAATTGGTAGGACATGGATTTATCACTGTAAATGCCAAACCAGTAAATATTGCGTCTTTCTTGATCAAAGTCGGCGACGTAGTAGGAGTAAAAGCCAATAAACAGAAATCCGCCTACATCGCTGGTGTTCAAGATAAAATGAAAGAAAACAGTAAGACTCCTGACTGGCTTTCATGGTCAACTTCCGACATGACAGGAAAAGTTTTAAGCCTGCCAGACGCAAAGCAGCACGCCGAGCCAGTAGATAGTCGTCTAGTGGTGGAACATTACCAGAGAATTTAATTCAAATTTTTGAAATCTTAAGAAGATATTAAGCAAGTATTTCCATTTAAAACGCTTATGGACCAAATCCACCTCCCAAGCGAAGTAGTGGTCGCCCAAAGTGGCCCATCTACCTACACCCTAACCTTCGAGCCACTTTTTCCTGGCTACGGTGTAACTATAGGTAATGCACTCAGGCGCATTCTTTTTTCTAGTTTGCCAGGGGCTGCAGTGACTGCTGTTAAGATTAAATTCGTTGATCACGAATTTTCTACTATTCCTCACATCAAAGAAGATGTGATACAGGTAATTTTAAATATTAAGCAGTTGGTATTAAGAAGCCACAGCACCGCTCCAACTAGAATCAAACTTCACGTTCAAAGAGAGGGAGCTGTCACTGCTGCCGACATTGAAGAAACTGATCTTGTTCAAGTTATAAACAAAGACTTGCATATTGCAACTATCAATGATCCAAAAGGGGAGTTGGATATTGAATTCATCGTTGAGCAAGGTAGAGGCTATGCCCCAGTCGAAAGTAGGGAAAACGAAAAGTATGAGCTTGGTGTTTTGGCTGTAGACGCCATTTATACACCAGTTAGGGCTGCTTATTTCAATGTTTCAAATGCACGTGTTGGTCAAATGACAAACTTCGACAAGCTTGTCATGACCATAGAAACAGATGGATCTATAGATGGCAAAACAGCACTAGACTTGTCTGCCAGAATTCTGATCGATCACTTTAGTCTTTTGGTTACTCCAACTGAAGAAGAAGTTGCGGCAATTTCCAAATCTTCTCCAGAGGTAGAGGAAATAGATAATGCTGGTACCCAAGAAGAGACAGTAGAAGCAGAGGAAACTATAAATGATTTAGACACTCTGGCACTATCTGTAAGAGCAAAAAATGCTTTGACAGCCCAAGGTATCACAAGCGTGGCCACTCTAAAAAATATGACCAGTGATGAGATTAGAGGACTGAAAGGCCAAGGACTTGGGGAAAAGAGTCTAAATGAGATAATTATTGCGCTAGGCAAAGAGTAATTGTTAAAGCTTAAGGTTAAATTATGCGTCACAAGAATAAACCTAAATTCGGAGAAGGCAAGGATCATAGAAGAAAACTTTTGAGAAGTTTGGCTTCTAGTATTATTTTGCATGAAAAGGTAGAAACTACAGCCAGCAATGCCAGAGCTGTACGTCCTTACCTGGAAAAGCTTATTACCAGATCAAAAACTGGGACGCTACATAACCGTAGAGTGCTTTTAACAAAAGTGACCAAAAACGCCACAGCAAAACTTTTGGAAGTTGTAGGGCCAAAATTTGCCGATAAAAATGGTGGATACTTGCGCTTAACCAAATTGGCAGCCAACAATGCTCCCAGAACAAAGGTTCTGATTGAATTTGCAGAATAACTTTTTAAATTACTTGTATGACTTCCAACACTCATTCTACTTTACCAAAACAAATCACTCGCCAGTGGCAGATTATAGATGTCTCTACTGCTCCAATGGGCAGACTAGCTACTCAGATCGCCAACTGGTTGCGCGGTAAGCACAAGCGTGATTTTACTCCACACTTAGACTGTGGTGATTTTGTGGTGGTTTTAAACGTAGACAAGCTACAGTTTACTGGTAGAAAAGTAGAACAGAAGGTATACTACAGACACACTAGATACATTGGCGGCCTCCGTACTCGCCAGCTCAAACACGAAATAGTAGAAAATCCGGAAAGAGTTCTACTCACTGCTGTAAAAGAAATGTTGGATGATGTGAAATTCCGTCCAGCTATGCTAAAAAGATTGAAAATGGTACGTGGCACTGTGCACAAATTTCCAACCAAGAGTAAATAGCCAGAAGTAATAATTTTCATAACATGCCGAACACAATTTCAGAACCAACCAAGCCTAAAGCGGTAGCAAAAAAAACTACTGTCAAAAAAGCCGCCACTGCAACACAAGGGGTTGTAAAAAAGCGCGCTACTTCAACCAAAACAGTCAAATCTGAAGACGGAAATGAAGTAGAGAAAGTAGTTACCGCAACACCAGCACATCATGCAGAAAAATCTTCTGGCAGATACACCTTTGCGACCGGGAAGCGTAAAACTGCTATCGCCAACGTACGCCTTTATGACACAACAGGGCATCTGACCATCAACAAGCAAGATCCTAAAAAATATTTTTCTGCCCCTTACTTACTAGACGCAGCCGTAGTACCATTTAAAATCACAGGCAGAGGTGGAAGTCTCAAATGCGAAGCTTTCATTAGCGGCGGGGGAGCTCACTCTCAAGCAGAAGCCTTGGCCAACGCACTTGCCAAGGCACTGATATTGCAAGACGACAGTCTGCGATTAATCCTAAAAAAGAATGGACTTTTGACCAGAGATTCCAGAAAGAAAGAGAGAAAGAAGCCAGGACTAAAAAGAGCCAGAAGAGCGCCTCAGTGGGCGAAACGTTAAAATTTCAAAAACCCATCCTTTTACAAAAGGGGATGGGTTTTTCTATAAAATAAGTATTTTATGGCAAAAGTTATTAATAATACAAATCAAGATCACCTAGGTAGAACTTTTGATGATGTCTTACTCAGACCTCAATACTCAGAACTTACCTCCAGAAAAGATGCGGATATTACAAGCGAGTTAGTGCCGGGATTAATTTTAAAAAATCCTCTCATGCCTGTAAATATGCAGGCCGTAAATTCAATAGCACTTGCAGTTAGCGTCTACGAATCTGGGAGTATCGCCACCATAGATCAATTCTCCTCTATTGAAAAAACAGTTTTGTTTGTCAAAGAAGTAAAAGCACAGAACGCAGAAATACTGGGAGCTGTAGGTGTCACAAAAGATTATTTAGAAAGAGCCAAAGCTCTAATCCAAGCAGGCGTGAAAGCTATAGTAATAGACACACCACACGCACATTCTAAAATAACCCAAGAGGCCATTTTAAATTTTAAAAAACAATGGCCAAAGATGGGCTTAATAGTTGGCAATGTAGGAACTAGTGAAGCTGCAGAATTTCTTTTTGAATTAGGTGTAGATTGTGTCAAAGTGGGTGTGGGGCCTGGAGCTGCTTGTACTACCCGTGTAAATACTGGCACTGGCATGCCACAGCTGACAGCTATCATGGAGTGTTTTGAAGTGGCAAAAAAATATGGTAAAACTATTTTAGCCGATGGAGGTATCAAACAACCAGGTGACTTTGCCAAAGCCATAGCAGCAGGTGGCAGCGCTGCGTACGCTGGTAGTATCTTCGCCGGCACAGTGGAGTCGCCAAGTGAACTTATAGAAAAAAATGGCAAGCAGTATAAAAAATACTGGGGATCAGCCTCAAGTATAGCCAGAGAAATGCGCGCAAAAAATGACGATGGGTACAAAGCAGATACTAAAAAGTTTATAGAAGGCGCAGAAGGCTTAGTACCATACCAAGGGAGCGTAAAAGAGCTCATGGAAAGATACGCGGACGGCCTCAAGTCCGCCATGAGTTTTTCTGGCAGCTTCACTATAAAAGAATTTCAAGACAAAGCAGTGTTTCTGCCCATTACCGCCCATGCCGCCCTCGAAAACACCGCCCATGGATTGATTTAAATTAAAAAGTCATGAAAATATTTTGTATAATCGCAGATGTTGAACTCATAGACAAACCTGTTTGGCTAGACGACTTCCGTGCTTATTTTAACACCTCGTCATCTTTAAAGTATCATATTACCCTAAAACAACCCTGTTTTATAGAAGAAGAAAAAATTTATGACGTAAGAGACAAACTAGAAAAACTATTCAATAATCCAAAGCACAAAGATATTTCTCTGAAATTCGACCACCTCCTGACAGACAAAGAAATGGATGGAGAGGTATGCATCATGATAGATAGCCACGACGGAGACCGATTAGAAGAACTGCACAAACAAATCAACCTGACCCTAAAGGACTACCAAAATTATTATTCCACTGAATACGAAACATACGAAGCAAATTTCCATCCACATATCACAATCGGGCAAGACTTAAATGAAGTGCGTTATCAAGAAGCTCTTCAGTATTTAGACAAAAAGGATTATGTTTGCACTGGCACAATCAAACAGCTCAACTTGATTATAGTAAACAACTTTGACAGCCAAGAGGCGTCTCTACCAGAGAACCAAAGCATTTATAAATTATAATGAAAATTCAAATTCAAAAAAGTAGCGAAAGGGGACTTACGGCTTGGGGTTGGCTAGTCAGCCGACATTCTTTTAGCTTTGGCGATTTTTACGACCCAAATAAAATGCACTTTGGTGCCTTAAGAGTACTAAACGACGATTTAATCATGCAAGATACTGGTTTCCCTCCTCACAATCATGAGAATATGGAAATTATCACCATTCCTATATTTGGGGCAGTCCAACACCAAGACAGCACAGGTGGAAATGGAGTTATCCACAGTGGGGAAGTACAGATCATGTCTGCGGGTACTGGAGTGCAGCACAGTGAGTATAACGCAAGCGCGGAAGAACGCTTAGAGCTACTACAAATTTGGATAAACCCAGAACAAGTAGGCTTGCCACCAAGATACGAACAAAAATCTTTTGATTTGATGCACACAGAAAACAAATGGCAAACTTTAGCCTCGCCAAGTCAAGAACAGGGGAGCCTAAAGATTTTTCAAAATGCCTGGATTAGTCAAGTGATTTTAGAAAGTGATGCGAGGGTAGATTATGAGCTACACGATCCAAAAAATGGTGTGTACGTATTTGTAATTGAAGGACAAATAATGATTACAAATAATAATGGTGATGATGCCTCAAAAAACACCATTCTCTCCAAAAGAGACGCCGTCGGCATCACAGAAACAGAAAGCTTAAACGTAATCGCCTACAAAAAATCTCACATCCTCGCCATAGAAGTGCCGATGTAAAAACTCTGACTGCAATAACAAAATATTATTCACTCTTAAATCCAGCCACCAAAGTCAAAGCTAAATTTCGTACGACTTTTTTGTCAGGAAAAAGATTTGAGAAATGCTGGTAAAGTTCTTGTTTTACGCCAGGCTTTTGTTCGTCAGTTAAAAAATTCCAGAGACTGGTTGATTCAAAATAGTCTACATAATTATCAAGATCCCTAATTTCTTCCACTGTAAATTCTTTAACCTGCACATCTTTAAATATACTTTCCCGTAAAGACTTTTCGGGATTAAAATCTTCATAAACGCTAGGAAGTCTTTTTCCAACCCATTTCTCCATTATCTGACGATAGTCGCGAGAAAAACTATTCCGTTCCCTCCTATGAACTACGCAAAAAGCCCCACCGTTTTTTAAAATACGATATATTTCTATCAAAGCTTCAGAGTTGTCAAACCAATGAAAAGCTGTGAAAGCTGTTACGCCATCAAAATGATTATCTGGAAAAGGTAGACTTTCTGCTCTGGCTACAACATAATCAATTCCTTGGCTAGCCAACCTGGCCTCATCAATCATCTGTTCAGACAAATCACAACCCGTGACCAGAAAACCATCTGCCTGCAACTGCCTAGTTGACAGGCCAGTACCACAACCCAAATCCAAAACTGCTGGATTTCCACCTAAAATCATTTCATGAAGCCAATCAAAAACCCCCTGCGGATACCCACGCCTAACTTTTGTATAGGCCACCGCTACAGGACTAAAATTTCCATATGTTTTATCTGTGTTTAACATAAAAATTTGTACAAATAATTCACACTTAAAATATTACAGGAAATTTTTAATAATCCAACTCATATCTTCTTTAGCTAATTTTATATTTCTCATGCCTTGACCAACTGGATAATACACAGGGAAGACCTTGTAATCTGTAGATTCAATATTTAACGTCTCAAATCTTTTTCTATAACTAGAAACCGTTACAGGTTTTCCAAAAAGTACAGAGCTTACCTGGTTGCCGAAAGTAATAATTATTCCTGGGTTTATACGAGCAATTTCTTGCTTGAACAAATCTAAATATTTTCTAAAAACTTCATCTGCCAATGGCCTGGCATCTACTTGGGTTGCTTTGGATAAATTTGTGATATACAAGGACTTTTCTTTGACTTTATTATAAACTTTATCAGCAAAGTCATAATTCCACTCTGCTGGAATTTTAGAATTAATTTCTGCCACCAAATCATTATCAAATAAATTAAGCTGTCCAAGCATACTCCACACATGCTTAGTGCCAATCCAGGGGGCCTTAAGTCCGGCCCAAGTCTTTTGCGCCGAAACATTTCTAGCCGTTGGATTCATAAAAACTAAACAAATCTTAGGGCGCTCAGTTTCTCCGCACCCATAAATAGCGTCCAATTCTCGATCACCATAAATATTCTGCAAATCATCAAACCTAGAAAACAAACTTTTTATTTGCATAGTTTAAACTTCCAATTTTAAAACTTCTGGGATTCTTTCTAGGGAAGCAAGTAGAGTAGGGGAGGCGGAAATGCGCGTGTTGATTTTCATGCGTTTACTATCGCCATTTTCACCGACAATCAACTCTACTTCATCACTACCAGAAAACTGCTCTAAAGTTTGACGGATTCTCCACAAAGCATCCTGACCTGCCAAGTCTTTAATAAAAACTTTCAGGATCTTGTGTTCAGTATCTGGAGTTAGAGGAATGATATTTTCTACCAAGATTTTCGCTTCCCCCTCACTTTCAAAAACTAATTTACCTTCCACCTTCACAGCCCGATCCACTACAAGTTCTTGCTGCAAAGTAGGAAAAGCTTTTGGAAAAACTAAGCCTTCTAGTTTGGCGGTAGAGTCTTCTAGGGTAAAAATTGCCATCATCTCTTGCTTCTTGGTCAAAGTTTTTTTGAGTTTGGCTATAAGCCCGCACACAACCACTTTGGCGCCATCTGGATTTTGTAAGACCTTACGCATTTTTGGATATTGCGACAAAACATGTTTAAAACCATCTAGTGGGTGGCCTGTTACATAAAGCCCCAAGTGTTCTTTTTCATAAGCTAGGCGAGTCTTTTCATCCAAAGGTTGAGACGCTGGAAGGCTCAACTTGGCGAAACTAACATCACCAAACAGTGAAGCCTGGCTGGTATCTTTTGACCTAAAATGATCTTTGGCAAAATTCAAAACCGTTTCAGTTGCGGCTAAAAGCTGTCCTCTTTCGCCAAACCTGTCCAGAGCCCCGGCTTTCACCAAAGCTTCCCAAGATTTTTTATTAAATCCTCGCGAAGGAGCAGACATAGAAACAAACTCCTGTAAATCAACAGAGTCAGAAAAAACCACAGATGACTTACCATCATTATTCTTTTCTCTCAAAGAAAATAAATGCTCGACTAAATCACTGCCCAGGTTTTTCACAGCACCAAGTCCAAAACGAATAGTTTTTTCATCTACCACAGTAAAACTTTCTTCACTCTCAAATACATCTGGAGGAAGCACACGTATACCCATAGCTTTACACTCTTCTACCGCGGCATAAATTTTATCTTCATCGCCACTTTCTGCGGTCATCAAAGCTGCCATAAATTCCACCGGAAAGTGTGCTTTCACATAAGCAGTTTGATACCCGACTTGTGAATAACTAGCGGCGTGGGCTTTTCCAAAACCGTAAGCCGCAAAAGGCTCAATCAAAGCAAACAGTTTTTCTGCATCTTCTTGCTTCATCCCACCAGCCACACTTCCAGTAACAAACTTTACTTTTTGTTTTGCCATTTCTTCTGGCAACTTTTTTCCCATGGCCTTACGGAATTTATCCGCCTCTTCCCAGGTATAGCCAGCAATATTAATAGCAGTCAGCAAAACATCATCTTGATAAACCAGTAGTCCCAAAGATCTCTCTAAATAATCTTTCATGCGCGGGTCAAAATAGATAATCTTTTTTGGATCTCTTTTTCTGGCAATGTATTCAGGGATAATCGACATCGGACCCGGACGATACAAAGCAACCATGGCCATAATATCAAAAATGGTGGATGGTTTTAGTTCTTTTAAATACCTGGTCATACCACCAGAGCCGAGCTGAAAAACACCAAAAGTGTGCCCCCGAGACAAAAGCTCGAAAGTCTTTGGATCCGGATGAGGAAGATGGTAGATATCCACTTTTTCACCACGCCTATTTTCTATCAATTTCACTGCAGATGCCAAAATAGACAGGTTGCGAATTCCCAGCAAGTCCATTTTGATCACACCAATAGCTTTGGAGTCAGCATTGGAATCCAAAGAATACATGTCATACTGAGTAATAACTCGCTCACCCCCAGGTTCTTTTTGTAGGGGAGTGTAGTCAGTTAAGCTAGTTGGAGTAATCACCACAGCCGCCGCATGAATAGAAGCATGCCTAGCGTTACCTTCCAGTTTTCTAGCAACGTCTAATATTTGTTTAGCTTCTGGATCATTGTCATATGCTCCTTTAAGCTCTGGAGAAGTAGCAAGTGCCTTATCCAAAGTCATATGAAAACCCTGTTTACCAATAGGGATCAATTTCGCTAGTCTGTCACACTTACCATAAGAAATTCCGAGAGCTCTACCCACATCACGCACTGAAGCCCTAGCCTGCATAGTTCCAAAAGTAATCACCTGAGCCACCTTCTCTTTCCCATAGCGCTCAGTGATCCAGGCTATAGCTTCATCGCGGTTACTATCAGAAATATCCAGGTCAATATCTGGAGGGGTAGGACGGAAGGCAGTCAAAAATCTTTCAAAAGGTAGTTGATAGTAAAGAGGATCAATAGTACTAATATCCAAAACATAACCAACCAAACTTCCAGCGGCTGATCCTCTGGTGGTAGCGATAGCACCAAGCTCGCGCGCCCCCTTAGCAATATCGGCCACCATCAAAAAATAAGGAGCGAAACCTTTTTGGCAAATAATACCCATTTCATAGTCTAAACGCGACTGAACATTTTCCGGAAGTGGCACGCCAAATTTTTCCTCAGCACTTTTGAGTGTCAATTTAGTGAAAAAAGTTTCATCTGTTTCTCCATCTGGCAATTCCACTTTTGCAAAATATCTTTGATTCAGAGGAATTTCTACATTGCACCTTTCAGCTATTTTCAAAGAATTTTCTACAGCCTCTGGTATATCAGAAAAGACCTCCCTCATTTGTTTTGGAGACTTCAAAGACAAATCATTCGATCGCATATCCAAGCGATTACTATCTGAAACAGTTCGCCCGGTACCGATACAAACCAAAATATCCTGAGCTTCATCATCTTCAGGATTTATATAATGGCTATCTGCTGTAGCCACCACGCCCACACCATTTTTACGAGCAAGAGAAATCAGACCATCAAAAGTCTTTTCAAATAATTTAGCATCCGAGCTCTCTGGATCTTTTTGCGTGCGTTGAATTTCAATAAAAAAATTATCTTTGCCAAAAATCTCCAAATATTCTTCCAGCATCGCTTGAGCAGCCTTCTCGCCAGAACCCATAAGGGTACGAAAAACTTCTCCGCGGGGGCAACCAGACAAAGCTATGATCCCAGACGAAAACTTCCGCAGGATCTCTTTATCCAAACGAGGCTTATAATAAAAACCTTCCAAATTGGCAACACTAGACAAACTAATCAAATTTAAATACCCCTCATAAGTAGAGGAGAGTAGTGTCAAATGAAAATAATCACTATCTTGCTTACCTTGCTTATCCACCATGGACCTTGGAGCTATGTAAGCTTCCATGCCAATAATGGGTTTAATCCCTGCATCCTTACAAGCATTATAAAATTCAATTGCCCCATACATACTTCCGTGATCAGTCAAGGCAATCGCGGGCATTTCAAACTTTTTGGCTGTTTCCACTAAATGCTCAATTCTAGACAATCCATCTAGCAGACTATAATGACTATGGGTGTGTAAGTGAACAAAAGACATAATTTAGATAAAAAACAAAAGCTAAAACCCAACAAGAGTACCCAATGCGAGTACGCGTATAGGAATTTCAACTTATAATCTTGGAAATTTAGGCCACCTAATGTATAATACACTTATTATGGACAACTCCACAACCCCTTTATCAGCCAAGATTAAATACCAATTGTCAACTATCCGGCTAGGAGTCAGTCAGCTTCTTCTACAACTCACACCGATCCAAAGGTTTATAGTAGTTTTTGGAATCATCTGCATTATACCAGGCTACTGGGTGATGCGATGGGGGACATACGGTGTTTTGACCTATAAGTATAATCAACAAAAACTAGAGCCGCACCCAAGCTTTAGTAGTGTCTTACCTTTAAGAGCCAGTCCTGTAACTATCTTAAAATTTTCAGATGACAGTTACACCGCAATCAGCACTTTCACAAATCCAAATTCCGAGATCGCACTTTCAAGCGCACTTTTGCATCTCAAAGGTTTTGACGATAAAGGCAATCTTGTTTATGAAAAATCTCAATCTTTTTATTTGCTTCCAGGACAAAAACAAAATCTAGTCAGCCCAATCTTCAACAGTGCATTTGCAATAAATAAAATGTCTGCAGAAGTAGAAAGCCCTCATTGGCAAAAAAGATTTGAAACACCCACTATTGAAATTGAACAAAAACAAACAAGCGTAGAAGTATCTGGCGAAAAGGCTGAATTTGAAGGCACGATAATCAACCACAGCCCGTTTACCCTAAAAGAAGTAGAGGCCACCTACATCCTCACCAACAACAAAAAACAAACCATTGGGGCAGTCACCCGCATAGAAAAAGATGTGCGCCCAGAAGAAATCAGAACCTTTCCTGTGCAGGCAAAGATCACTACAAACGACACTGCAGATGCAATCCGAATTGAGAGCAGTGTGTTTAGTAATCCACTGCAAGCAGACAATATAAAATTTTAAAATATTTTAATTCCAATGGTGGCCAAATTCTTTCGCGAAATTGACTGGTATTTGCTTGCGCCCATTTTGGGACTTTTATGTATTGGTTTTTTGGCCTTATACAGCAGTGCCCTAACTGAAGAGAATCTAAACATCCTCTGGAAACAATGCGTAATTTTGATAATTGGCTCTGGTATCTTTGTCCTATTGTCCAAACAAAATTACCACGAAATATCCAAAATTAGCAGATGGCTGTATATTTTCTCAATCTTACTCTTGGTCCTCACCTTCGTCATTGGCCCAGAAATTCGAGGAGCTCATCGGTGGGTAGATTTAGGACCTTTAAGACTACAAACTTCCGAAATAGCCAAAATCGCCGTACTCTTGGGAGTCTCTAGATGGCTCTGGCTAGAGAGAGGTAGTATTAACACATTGGGGATATTATTCAGAACAGCCACCCTAACCTTCATTCCGGCTGGTTTAGTTTTAATACAACCCGACCTAGGATCAGCCCTAATTATCCTGTCTATTTGGGCAGGACTCCTGATTGTCAGTCGGGCTAGACTTAGAATCCTGGTCGCTATAGGACTTTTGGGGGTTATAGCTGCTGGCCTAGCCTGGCAGTATGGACTCCACGATTTTCAAAGAAATAGGCTTCTAGTATTTATCAACCCAAAAGCCGATACGTCCGGCCAGGGTTACAATGTCCGGCAGGCGGTCATTGCAGTGGGTAGCGGAAAATGGCTCGGCCAAGGGCTTGGAAAGGGCTCACAGAGCCAATTAGACTTCCTGCCAGAGAATCGGACGGACTTTGTCTTCGCTGCCATTGCCGAAGAGTTGGGCCTAGTTGGCGCCTCTATTGTAATCGTCTTATATATGGCCTTTTTGTGGCGAATATGGCAAATCGCAAAAAATTCACCCGACGACCTCAGCGCATATTACGCCCTGGGTGTATGGTGGTGGTTCTTCGTACAAGGCAGTATCAATATAGGCATGAACATGTCACTTTTACCCGTAACAGGACTCCCGTTACCCTTTGTAAGCCATGGCGGTAGCTCACTTTTTATTTCGGCTGCAGCTATTGGTATTTTGCAAAATATATCCAAGAATCAACGCGGAAAACTAAAACTTTAAAGCAAAAAATTTGTCGTCTTGCCCCATAGAGTCTATAATAAAAATATGATTGAAAAATTAGATCCCAGAATTGCTTTTAGGGCCATAGCCAAGATCCTGCAATGCCCAAACTGCGGCAATATATACCAAAAAACTCATTTGCGCCTACTGCACATTCATAAATCACCAAGCGGCGTCACTTCTTTTAATATGCACTCCAAATGTAGAAAGTGTGACAGGTCAACTATGATAGATCTATTTCTAGAAGGTGATCACATGATAGGCACCTGTTACTTAACTGATCTCACATCAGAAGAAGCGGCGAGCAACTTCACCAAATCTCCGATAACACTAAACGACACCATAGAGATCCATCAGGCTTTAGAAAACTTCAAAGGAATGGATTAAAAATAAAAAAACCTCGAAAATTATTTTCGAGGTTTTTTAGTTTCAAAATTATATTATTTTGGCACCTGCCAAGACATTTTATAAACAGACCCTTGGGCCAAGAAATAAATACTTCCCGTAGCCAAATCAACCCAGAAATCTTGAGCACCCTGTACCTCGTTGGCCTTTAAAATTCCCAACAGTGAACCATCTTTTTTGTTCACCAAAACAAATCTCTGATTACTCTGATCCATTATAAAAATAGTAGGGGAGTCAGGCGAAGCAAAAATTCTTGCGCGCTCTCCTATATTCAATGCATTAATCTTTGAACCATAGCCTTTGACCTCGACACCTTGGAAAAATTTATGTAGACCGTCTGTAGCCACCACATACAAACTGCCGTCTATGGCCACACCTGAAACACGCTCCGGCAAACTGGTTTTATTCCAAAGGGTAGGTTTACTCACACTAGAGTCACCAACTTCAAAAGAAAAAATTTGTTTTTTGGCATTATCAGCCACATACAACCGCTTGTTGTTGGCAAAATAAGCCATACCACCAAAATCCACAGCTTTGGGTAACTGCTGGAAAAATGGTTGGCTCAAAGACCTCTCTGCATTTTGCCACAAAGTCAAACTATCGCCATCATAAACTGCAGACTTACCATTACCATCCAACAAAGCATAGCCCAAAACTGACTGTTTTAATTCGGTTGACTGCTCAGTGATAGCAGACGTTGTAAGATTATACCGGGTTAAAACACCATCCAAAGCAGTCATTAAAATATTTGGCAAAAACAATAGCCGATCAGACTTAGAAAGAGTTGCGACTTGATACACTTGGCTAGACAAAATCTTACTTAGTTTATTACTTAAATCCTGATATTGTTCCTGCAAAACACGCACACGTTCTTTTTGTGCCTCTTTCACTGATTCCGGCAAAGCATCTAATTTAGCCTGAACATCTTGCAAGAGCCCTCTAGCCAAATCATCGTCGCCGTAAATATGGCGACTAGCAGCTTCAGCCATTACCCCTTCTAGCGCGGTCAAACTTTCTACCTGGGCCTGAACTTCTAATTGCTTTTTTTGTTGCGACTTAGAATACAAAAAATATCCAAAGCCTAGACCAGCTAAGCACAAGATGACCACCAAGGAAATAATTTTTCCTTTTCTAGAAGAAACTCGCCACATACCGCCGAGCTGTTTACCTCCACTGAGCAATACTTTGCTGCTATTTTGCAAAGTCCTAGCAGCCACTATCTTGCCAGTACTGCCAGCCATCTTCAAAAGCGATACTGACTGAGGACGAAAACGAGAAAGGAAATCCAAAGACGATAGTTTGGCAAAAAATCGTTTGACAAAACCATAAATTACACGAGGG
>CAZGEB010000015.1:0-17542 GCA_964524915.1 uncultured Candidatus Saccharibacteria bacterium | reverse complement strand
AAAGAAAAAGCCTACCCGTGAGGGTAGGCTTTTGGAATTTCTGTAAAAGATTATTTTACTGCAAGAGCAACATCTTTTAAGCTTGCAGTATGCACTGCCTGGTTGGCTTCTGCGATCTTGGCAGTACGCATAGCCTCAGCTTTTTGAGTCAAAGCATTTAATTCGCTCAGTGTTTTTTTGCAGCCATTTACCCAGTTGTTTGATCCTGGGACCACGTACACTCCACGCATTTTTTCACAAGTGGTGAGCTTTTGGCTGTATAAAGGTTTTTGCATCAAAGCAGACATGTCCTTAAACCACTCAAGCTTGGTAGGGTATTTTCTCCACGTAGGGGTGCCAGGGGCATTACCAATACCGCTACAATTTTCATCCTTACAATATTTACCAAAGCCACTTTCTACGCGGCTTACTGCTAAGGAAATTTCCCACCTAGGTTGTTTAATAATTTCCGCACTATATATATGTAAAGGTGAACCTTTGGATTTTAGGTATTCTTCCACTAGTTTTGGTAGGGGGTCATCATTTACCAATTGCTCATAAGAGAGCATAGTTGGCTGGTTTTCCACTGCAAATTCTAGAGGTTTTACAGAGTCAGCTGCCAAAGCCACACTGTGAGGAACAGATAGCTGGGCAACCACTACAATGGCGGCAAAGGCTAAAAGTTTCATTACTTGGGTTTTGGTTTTGGAACTGACTGAGAAAATTGTCATAAGATAAAGTTCTTGTTCCAATTAAAAAATCGCGCCACTTGGACGCGAATTGAATATATTATGTCTAAAATCAGATTTTATTTCAAGTCCTTTTTGGAGAAATATGGCTTATATAAGCGGAGCAGTCTTTTTCTGCTCTTGTCTTAGGAGAATTTTGGTGTCAAGGGGCGGTCAATCCTTGACTTTTGTGTATTACCTCTTATATAAGCCGTAAAATCTAATTTTATTTTATTGGAAGTTTTATTTATTTCTATTTCTGCTATGCTAACTTGGTATGGATAGATTCGTTTTAAAATCTAAATATCAGCCAGCCGGGGACCAGCCAAAAGCAATCTCCGGACTTTTGAAGTCCTTGCGTGCGGGTTTCCAGTATCAAACTTTGCTCGGTGTGACGGGGTCGGGTAAGACTTTTACTATGGCAAATATAGTAGAGGGGATTCAGAAGCCAACTTTGGTAATTTGTCACAACAAAACTTTGGCCGCCCAGCTAGCCTCTGAGTTCCAGGAATTTTTTCCAGACAACGCCGTGCATTACTTCGTGTCTTACTATGACTACTATCAGCCAGAGGCCTATATTCCAAGGTCAGATACATATATAGAGAAGGAAACTCAGATCAATGAAGAAATAGACCGTTTGCGGAATGCCGCCACTCAAAGTCTTTTATCTAGAAAAGATGTTTTGATTGTGGCATCAGTTTCTTGTATTTATGGTTTGGGGA
This sequence comes from uncultured Candidatus Saccharibacteria bacterium, assembly GCA_964524915.1. Classification (GTDB taxonomy): domain Bacteria; phylum Patescibacteriota; class Doudnabacteria; order UBA920; family UBA920; genus CAZGEB01. The sequence goes on along the minus strand of CAZGEB010000015.1, from coordinate 16,113 downwards.
GCCCGAGTGATTACATGGACTTGTCTATGGATATTAGGGTGGGGCAAAGTTTGAAACGTGATAAGTTTTTGCGTCGGCTTGCGGATCTGCAGTTTGCTAGAAATGATTTGGATTTAAAACGGGCAACTTTCAGGGCTCAAGGGGATACTATTGAAATAGTTTTGGCAGGGGAGGACACAGTGGTTCGCTTGAGTTTGTTTGGTGATGAGGTGGAGAGTGTTGAGAGGCGAGATTTATTAACCGGAGAAACTTTGGAAACTTTACAAGGCATAAAGATTTTTCCAGCCAAACATTTTGTGAGTACAGAAGAAAAGATTGCTGTGGCTACGGACAAAATCCGCCAAGAGTTGCAAGAAAGGCTAGATGAACTCCGGCATCACGGGAAGGTTTTGGAAGCAGCCAGGCTAGAGCAGCGTACCAATTTTGATTTGGAGATGCTTTCCAATACTGGTTTTGTGGCTGGTATTGAAAATTACTCCAGGATTTTAGATGGAAGAAGTGCGGGGGACCCACCGTCTACTTTGATAGATTATTTTCCTGATGACTTTTTGCTTTTTATTGACGAGTCACACCAAACTATTCCGCAGATAGGGGCTATGTATCAGGGGGACAGATCGCGAAAAATGAATTTGGTGGATTACGGCTTCAGGCTTCCTAGTGCCTTGGATAATCGTCCATTAAAATTTGAGGAATTTGAAAAGAAAGTGCATCAAGTGGTGTATGTGTCTGCAACTCCAGGGCCGTATGAAATAAAGAAAAGCCTTTCTTTCTCTGTCATTCCCGCGAAGGCGGGAATCCACAAAAATAAAAACATAGATTCCAGTCTTCCCACGGTTTCGCAAGGCCTCAACCTTGTAGAAACTGGAATGATAAAAAAAGGGGCTACTATTCTAGAACAAATCATTCGCCCCACGGGCTTAGTGGATCCGAGTATTGAAATCAAGCCCATCAAAAATCAAGTAGATGATTTATTAGCGCAAATCAAAAATAGGATTAAATCCCAAGAAAGAGTTTTGGTCACTACTCTAACCAAGCGCATGGCAGAAGAGCTGACTAATTACTTAAAAGAGGCTAATATCAAAGTCCAATATATCCATAGTGATGTAGAAACTTTTGATCGTTTGGAGATTTTACGAGATTTGCGTCTGGGGGTTTTTGATGTTTTGGTGGGGATAAATTTACTCAGAGAAGGGCTGGACTTGCCTGAGGTGTCTCTAGTCGCAATACTAGACGCAGATAAGGAAGGTTTTTTGCGCAGCGAAACTTCTTTTATGCAAATCATTGGTAGGGCAGCCAGGCATTTGCATGGACACGTCATCATGTACGCTGATCGCATTACTGGCTCTATGCAGCGGGCAATAGATGAAACAAATCGCCGTAGAAAAATTCAAGAAGACTATAATAAAAAGCATGGCATCACTCCTAAAACTATTTTAAAAGCCATAGGTGAATCTCGTTTGTCTGGTACTAAAGAAGCTATCCCTGGAGGGGATTTCAAGGAAATGGATGTATCGCGTATGGACAAGCGCGCCATGAAGCTGTACTTGGATGAACTAAATGAGCAGATGGATATGGCCGCCAAAAATCTAGAGTTTGAGCTGGCCGCTCGTATTCGTGATAAAATAGAAGAAATCAAAAAAGTAAATAAGCTGAAGAAGAAATAGGCTTGCATTTTTGATGTAATTTGCCATAATGTTATTAATTAAAATTTTTTTAAATATATTATGGATTCACAAGAACACAAAGAAGGTGGTGCTCAATCGGCTATACATAAAATTACGCAACCTTATAGTAAGTTGTCTCAAGTGGAAAATTGGTTGGAGGAGATGAGTCTTAAGCTGCCGCAGCTTCCACAGGTGTGGCGAGAAAATATTGCCAAATATGGACCTTGGGTCACTTTGATTATTTTGCTTTTGGCTTTGCCTGGGGTTTTGGCTGTGTTTGGGCTGTCTACTTATGTGTTTAGTGTTGCGAGTAGGGCAGGGTACTATCATCGTAGCGGTTTTGATATTCTCATTCTGATTTTGATGGCCGCATCCTTGATTTTTGAGGTACTGGCTTTGCCTGGGCTTTTTAAAAGATTAAAACAAGGTTGGGTATTTATTTTTTACGCAAGTTTGATCGCGGTAGTGAGTAATGTTTTAAGCTTTAATTTCGGTTCTCTCTTGGGCAGTGCGATTTCTCTATATATAATCTTCCAAATTAAGAGTCAGTATAAGTAGTTTGTAAGTATTTTTTAGGCTTGTGTTTTTTGGGAAATACTTGTAGAATACAAGTGTCGTGTCAAGGTTTCGTTCGTTATTCTATTTAGTATTATTATTTTAATTCAACCTCTCATCCCCGCCATGGGCGGGGCATCTCTCCTCAAAAGGAGATGGCAAAAAGGAATAGACTATGCCAAATACAAAGTCAGCCAAAAAGGCTATGCGTGGAAGCGCCAGAAAGCACGCTTACAATTTGAAGACCAAGGAGAAATTTAAAACCGCGGTCAAAGCAGTAAAGAAATCTGTAGAAGCAAAGCAGGAAGAAGCTGCTCTAAAAGCTTTGGAAGCTGCCTTTTCAGCTTTGGATAAGGCTGCGAAAAAGAAAGTGATTCACAAAAACACTGCTTCTAGAAGAAAGAGCCGTTTGGCTAAGAGTATAAATAGAATAAAATCCGCGTAAAAGCGGATTTTTCTTTTGTCTTGTTTTAAACCTTGTTTTGTGCTATAATATATATAGTTGGGTTGAACTTTTCAGCCTATCGTTTTTAGAAATAAATATAAAATTAATCTATGGAAAATCTTGATGGGCAAGAGCCCAAAAATTCTCTAGCCTCTCACTATATACCCAGTGTGGTTTCAATAGTGGCGGGATCTGCTTTACTTTTGGTGGCGGTTTTTTCAGGACAAGGATTGGGTTTGAATAAAGCTTTACAGGCCAGGTTGCAAGCGATGCGTTCTAGTGCTTCAGGGGTTTTGTCTACTACCCCAAATCCGCTACAGGTATGCAGTGGGGGTAACCCCGGCTCTGTAGTTTTTTCTTGGGCTTTGAATGAAAATCCAACTGTAGAACTTCGTCAGGATGGTAAAGATGGAAAATTGATATATCAAGGTGTGGGGTCTGGGTCTTTTACATTAAATAGTCCAGCAAACGGCAGTAATTTTTATTTATATAAAGTAGTCACCAATACTTCTTATTCTTGGCGGTATGTGAGAGGACAGGGCTGGGCAAAAACCCCATCGACTTCTACAGACATGCAAGAGGTTGGAAATTCTAGAATCACCTACACCCAGGACGGGTGTAATGTGTTGCCGCCCGTGACTACGACTGGCGCACCTATTAGCGGAACTTTCATTTACCCGCAGACACTTTCGGATGCAAGTATTGAACAGTCTTTTGCAGAAATAGAATCTTTGGGGATGGATACTGTGATTATTTCTCAAACTAAGGGCACGGGAGCCACTTGTGGAAGTTATGATTGGGGGACGGGTTTCCCTGGCAAACTAACTACTATTTTTGATTCTGCAGAAAGACATAATTTGAAAGTTTATACGGGATTGATTTTGAGCTATTCTCCTAACTGCACATGGCCAGATAAAAATGTGGTGGCTATAACTGAGGATTTGGCTGCTACGATAGCCACTCAATATGGTAACAGATCTTCTTTTGCTGGTTGGTACATTCCAGATGAGCCATCTTTGGCTGTGTGGGATCCGCAGTTTGCTACTAGCTATTACGAATACTACAATGCCTTGGTTAAAGGTGTGAAAGCAAAATTAAACAAACCAGTGATGATTGCTCCGATTCTTGGAGGGGCAAATGGTCAAAGTCCAGCTCAGATTGCAAGTAAGGCGCTAGCTTTTCAGCAAGCAGTAAATCCAGATATTCAAGCTTGGCAGGATAGTGTACAAACATATTCTGTTAACTTAGGGTGGACAAAACGTGGTACTCCTACAGTTGCCGAGTACTGGAGAGCGATCGCCGGAGCTTTGGGTAAGAATAAGTTTTGGGCAGATGCAGAAATAGGAAATTGTTGTGAACTTTGGTCTGGGGGAGGATACTATCCAGCTAGTTTTGATAGAGTGGTAAAACAATTGGATGCTGGTCAGTATGCTGGAAAAACAGTAGTGTGGTTGCAACAGCTACAGATGACAAATTTGAAAAGCTCTTCTCAATATGTAGTAGCTCCAGGGGCTTCTCGCTTACTTGCTTCTTATAAAGCCAAATATGGACTAGATAGTGCCTTGGAATATTTAAAACCAAGTTATAGGTGGATCACAGCTCCTTCTGCTAATTATCCGGATAGTGGAAATGAATTAACTAATTCCATTGCAGGAGATCCAAAAAGATTTGATGATCCTGAGTGGGTTGGGATTTTGGGTAATCCAGAGATAGAATTGAATTTTGGTAGCTCTAAAAAAATAGATTGGGTTGGGGTACATTTACTTAATGAAACCGCGCCTTCTATTCTTTTCCCGTCCAAGCTCGCACTTTCTTGTAGCCAGGATGGGGTGAACTTTACTTCTTTGGGCTCTTGGAATTTGCCAATTCAACCAAAAGACAGTGAATACGTGTTCTCTAACCCAGCTCCTTTGGGGGCAGAGTGTAGTGATATGAGGGTTAAGTTTACCGGAAGCTCTTGGACTTTCTTAAGTGAACTGGAAATTGTAGCAAAAAGGTAGGTTTGGGGATTATTTAAATCAGCCGAGGTGGGTTACCTGCCTCGGCTTTTTGTGTTAAAATATCGACATGTCTAATGTTATAGTTGTGGACTCGCTCCACAAAAAATATCAGTTGTCAGGAAAAAGAACATTTGAGGCTGTAAAAGGGGTTTCTTTTTCGGTAGAAAAAGGTGAGATTTTTGGAATTTTAGGACCAAATGGTGCAGGTAAAACTACTACTCTGGAAATTATTGAAGGTTTAAAAAAACAAACTTCTGGTAAAATAGAAGTTTTGGGTTTTGATAATTTAAAATCCACCATAGAAATTAAAAAGCGTATTGGTGTGCAGTTGCAGTCTTCTAGTTATCTTCCTAGTTTATCTCTAGTTGAACTTTTGAATTTGTTTAGCTCCATATATGGGTCCAGCAAAGACCCTATGGAGCTTTTGAGTTTTGTGGGGCTTGAAGAAAAATCTAGGGAATACGTAAAGAATTTGTCCGGTGGGCAAAAGCAGAGGTTTACCATAGCAGCTACTTTGGTAAATGATCCAGAAATAATTTTTCTAGATGAACCAACTACGGGACTAGATCCGCGTGCTAGGCGAGATGTTTGGGGTTTGATCCGCACTATCAACACTCGCGGTACCACCATAGTTTTGACTACGCACTATATGGAAGAGGCCGAGTTTTTGTGTGGCAGGGTGGCTATCATGGATCATGGGGAGATTGTCAAAATTGATGATCCAAAAAGGCTGATCAATGATCTGCCTCATACAACTCAGGTATCTTTTTTGGTGGATGGTGGCGTGGACGAACAAATTTGGCAGCCTGTGCGAGAAAATATTGAAAAGATTTACAGCGACCACCCAAAGGTGATCTTGGAAATCAAAACCTTGGATATAGTTGGGAAAATTGTGGAAATATTAAAAAGTAATAATGTGAGTTTTAGCGGATTTATGGTGCGTACAGCCAGCTTAGAAGATGTGTATTTAGACTTAACAGGAAAGGAGTATGTGGAGGAGTAGTGGGGGTAGTGAATAGCGAATGATGAATAACGAATAATGAATAACGAATAATGAATGACGATAAGACAATAAGACATTTTAGTGATTTGCATGCATGGCAAGAAGGCCATAAGCTTGTTTTGTTGGTGTATAAAATTACTAAGTCCTTTCCACCAGCTGAAATATTTGGTCTGATTAGTCAAATGAAACGCTGTGTTGTGTCCGTTACCTCTAATATAGCTGAGGGGTTTGGCAGAGAAACCTATAAAGAAAAAGTCAGATTTTATTTTATTTCTAGGGCTTCAGCTATTGAATTAGAAAATCAGTTATTGGTTGCTTTGGATGTCGGCTATATAAACAATAATATTTTTGTAGAAATTAATACTCAAATTTTGAAAGTACAGAGTATCTTAAATGGCTTGATTAAAAAATCTAAAACTTTTATCTAGACTGAATTCGTCATTCACTATTCATTATTCTCTATTCTTTTTATGCGCTCTTCTTTTTCTCAATTATTTCTAGCCAATTTAAAAATCGTTTACCGCGATGCTGGCGGGCTGTTTTGGACCATTGTTTTGCCTTTGGTAGTGTATGCGGTTTTGGCTTTGGTGCCGATTAATAAATTTTTGAATATTGGTTTTGATTATGGTGATTTCGTGCTCCCTGGAGTGATTGCCTATGTGATCATGCAAGGTGGTATTTATGGTTTAGGCTATTGGATGGTGGATATGAGGGCGCAAGGAGTAGTCAAAAGATTTTTGGCGACTCCCTTGAAGCAGTGGCAGCTGGCTTTGGCAGTGGTTGGGTCTCGTCTGGCTGTGATGCTCATTCAAGTAGTGCTTTTGACCTTGCTTGGGGTTTTGGTTTTTGGCGCGCCTTTTTATTGGAATATTTTATCCATTGCTTTATTTACTATTTTGGGGGGTGGAATCTTCCTCATGTTTGGGCTTTTGATTTCAACTGTGGCGGGGAGCTACCAAGCAGCAGCACCCATCACCGCTGTGGTGGGGCTGCCGATGACTTTCTTGGGTAATATGTTTTTTCCTGTACACGTGCTGCCTTCGTCTATTCAACTGATCGCCAAAGTGTTGCCGGTAACTTATTTAGCCTCAGGGCTTCGGAGTGTGTATTTGACACCGTTTAATTTTGCCGCTATCCAAACGCCACTACTCGTATTGCTTTTGTGGCTCGTTTTCATGCTCGCTTTAACTGTTTGGAGGTTTAGATTGAAGGAATAGGATATATGGAACACTTTGATTATTTAAAATGGTTTTTGGTTTTTGCTTGGACTCCAACTCTTCTGGTTTGGTTGTTTTTTTGGCGTTTACTTTCTGGTTATTGGAAAGTGTTGTTATTGTGTTGTGTCGGGTCTATAATTTTTGGTTACCCTTGGGATTACTGGGCAACACACTCATGGCTTTGGAAGTTTTCATCAGAGCATACTTTAAATAAGTATTTTTTTGGCTTGCCGCTTGAGGAATACATATTTTTTATATCAGAAACTTTATTGTATGGTAGTATAGCTTTAGTTTTGAGGGATAAATTTATTAAACGAAAATGAAATTAATCTATTTTATTAGTAATTTTGTGCCAGTTTTAATTGCCCTGGCTTTTATTTGGCATTCTGGTGGATTTTTTGCTAAAAAGAATTTGATAATATTGGGGATTTTAGGTTTGGTTGGTATCGTGAATGGGCTTGCTGAGGGTCCGGCTTTACATTGGGGTATCTGGTATTATAATGACCCAAAAACATTAGGAGTTTCTTTTTTTGATGTATATTTAGAAACTTACATATACTGCTTTTTAATTCCAATCACGATTGGATCTGCGGCGATTAAGTTTGCGAATAGGCAAGATAGGAAACTTAACCATGTTCAATAAAAATAAAAAAGACATTGAGAAGTATTATGCGAGCAGGGAGTCTCGCTGGGGATATAGGCTCTTACTTGATGGGACTCGCCATTATGGTTATTATCCAGGTGGAGTTGGGTCTGGTTTGACTTTGGGGCAGGCTCAGAGGTTGATGGAAAAAGAAATTGGCAAGAAGTTGGGTTTGCCTGGTGGTGCAAAGGTTTTGGATGCTGGGTGTGGGGAGGGGCATGTCGCTATACATCTTTCACAAGATTTTGGGTATGATATTATGGGTATTGACCTACTTGATGTGACAGTGGCAAATAGTAATAAGCAGGCTGCGCAAGTAAAAAATGTAGAATTCATTTTAGGTGATTATAGCCAGACGGGTTTCCCAGACAATTATTTTGATGGGGTTTACACTATAGAGGCGCTGGTTCATTCGCCAGATTACCATAAGACTTTACAAGAATTTTATCGAATCTTAAAACCCGGAGGTGTTTTGGTAAATCATGAATACGCCTTGGATGATGTCTTGCCTAAGGAAGATGAAGACGTGTGGAGGGTGATGTACGAAGGCGCGGCTATGATGGGGGTGTTTTACGATTTTCGGAAAAGTAGAATGCGTGGTATTTGGGAGTCAGCAGGTTTTAGAAATGTGAATATTTATGATGGTACTAAAAATATGGAGCCGACAATGAGTAGATTTTATCAGTTAGCTTGGCTTCCTTATCATTTATTAAAATTGTTTGGCAGAGAGAAGAATTATGTTAACATCTTTGCGGGAGTTTGTTCATATCAGTTAAGACACCAGTTCGAATATTGTATGATTAGGGCAGAAAAGCCAAAACAGAGCCCATAATAAGGACTCTGTTTTTATATTTTTATAGGGCTTTTGGAGATCACGGGTCTTCAATGGTATTTGCTGGTGATAAAATTATTTAATCATTTTCAGTGGTACGTTCCAAGAAAGTGAAAGGGCGGAGGCTATGGCGCGACCAATGCGGATGCCGGTGTAGGAGCCGGGGCCGTTGTATAGTTGTATGTTGGTAAGTTGTATGTTGTAAGTTGGTGTGTCGGGTGATTTCTTTTTGTCATCCCGAGCGAGTCTTCGAGCCGAGGGATCCCTCCGCTTCGCAGAGCCTTCGGTCGGGATGACAATTTTGTTCTTTTTCAAAAACTTTTGTAGATGGGTGAGGATTTTGTTGCCTTCGTGGAATGCCAAAGAAGCTTCGTAGTGAGCAATTTCTTTTTTGCCGTCCAAAAGCCAGAATTCTATTTTTTCCATTTGGGAGGTGTTGATGTAGAGAATCATTTGCAGATTGTTTATTGCGAATTACGAATTACGGATTATGAATTGAAGGCATGGATTCCGGATCGCCCGCGCAGAGCCTTGTTGCGTCCGGAATGACAGGAAATGTTTGGGAGGTGTTGATGTGGAAGGTCATGGGGGAATAAAGAATAGAGAATAATGAATAAAGAATGGGTGGCTAGAAGAGGGTTTGAGGTTTTAGTTGCTCTGCGCTGGTGGGGCCTGGAATGGCAGGAAGAGACTGGTGGGCATTGGGCAATTTCTAATTCCTAATTTATAATGATCAGGGTCGGACTAAGATTAGATATTAGAAATTGGAAATTAGGTATTTGTCTTTAATTTCGCCAGTTCTTCTCTTGTAACTATTCGGTCATCCCAGTCTTCGTAAGTACCGTTTACCCGAGCGATTTTTTGTTCTGCGCCTTTGCCGGTAATAAGCACGAGATCACCTTTTTTTGCCAAGGATAAGGCTTTGGCTATGGCGAGCCGTCTATCTGGCATTCTATGGGTTTCTTTGCCATATGGTAGGGCGGATTTGGCGATATCTTCAATAATTCGCCAAGGCTCTTCGTCAAACGGATCTTCGTCGGTGATGATCAAAATATCTGCAAACTGCCCTACAATTTTTCCAAGATCTGTTCTTCTAGATTTGTCTCTGACCCCACCAGTGGCGCCAAAAACGTGAATAATTTTGTTGTCTTCATTTATCCAGTCTTTGATAGTTGTGTACAAAGCGACCATGGAGGCTTTTTCGTGAGCATAGTCTATCAAAACTATAAAAGGATCCCACTGCAAAGTTTCCATGCGACCGGGTATGGCGTGGAGTTCTTCTAGGGCGTCTTCAATTTTTTTGTCATCAAACCCAAGCGATTTGGCTACTCCAGTAGCAGCTAGGACATTATATAAATTAAATTTTCCTGGAAGATCTGTGTGGGCCTCAAGATTATTTATTCTAAAAATTGTGCAAATGGGTGAGTCGGTGATAATGCTTCCTGTTAAATCAGCATCTTTAGTTCCGTAAGTAATTTTTTGTTCTGCGGGAAAAGATAAGTAGTAGCTACTATTTTCGTCGTCAGCATTCGCAATAATAGTTTTCTTGATATTTGGGTTTATTTTTTTCTTGCTAGTAGTTAAGGATAAACGATTAAGGATGGTGAAAAGTTTGCCCTTGGCTTTTTTATAATTTTCAAAACTCCCATGAGCTTCTATGTGGTCGGGAGTTAAATTGGTAAAAATCGCAATATCAAAATTGATCCCTAAGTGGCGGTTTTGAGCCAGGCCTTCGCTAGATACTTCTATGACCGCGTATTTGTAACCAGCTTTCACCATTTGCGCGAGCAGTTTGTGGGTGGTAGCGCCGGAAAGCTGTGTCATGCGGAATTTATTTAGTTCTTCGCCTTTGCCACTATCTATCACCGCGGTAGACACCAGCCCGCAGATGTGTTGTGTGGGTATTTTTCCTATCCCCTCCCCTTGATGGGGAGGGTTGGGGAGGGGTGATTTATTTAGATTATTTAGCAACTGATAAGTAATATGCGCTGTAGAAGTTTTGCCTTTGGTGCCAGTTACGCCAATAATTATCATCTTGTCGCTGGGTCTACCCAAAGCGTAATGATAAATCAGACTTTCTAGTCCATGGCCCAAGGGCCTGATTTTTTGCAATAAGTTTTGCGGAAGTAGTTTTTTGAGTAATTTTCTTAAAGGTTTCAACATGCCTATATTATAGCGGAAAATGTCCTGGGTGGTAAATGTGGTTTTGGTTTTATTAAAAGCCCCTCAGACGTGGGCTTTTAATCTGTTATCGACTTTATTTTTTTAAGCTGTTTTCCAGAGAAGTTCAAAGGAGTCAAGGTATGATCTGGCAACTGTTTTATTGATAATTTGTATTACTACAATTTGCGGCTTATACATTTCTATGGAAACCATTTCTTCTGTTATACGTGTGTAGGTGGGGGAAGTGAGGCCGTGCGGTAATGTCTTCATTTTGGTATTCTTTTCTGTGAGAAATCTTTTACGGAATACGCTGGATGAATTGGCTGGTGCGAGTAGTAGTTTGTGTATTTGTGCTTTTCCCCCCAACTTTACGTATTCAAAGTACCAGTCTCCAAGTGCAGCATATACATCGGTATCTTTTGCTCCACCAAGAATGCGCATGGTGCGATCTTTTTGTTTGGCTGATGATGCTATGACGGTTTGGAAGTTGGACACTAAGCCTTCGTGCCCAATAAGGGTGCGGACGCTCACCACTTCTCCGTGATCATGCTGAAGCTTGTGTAGTTCTGGGACGATTAGCTTTGAAAGATCAGATAGGTGCCTGGCTTTGTCTGTTAGGAATGAAGGGTCGCTGGCTTGAAAGGTTTTGACATTTGTATTTTCTTGTACAGTAGCAAGACCCCTATTTATTAGTGTTTCTAGGGCATTATATACTAGCATGCGGTGTAGGCGGGTCAGTTTTATCACTGGCCCAGCTGGAGTAAGCCCTAGTTTTATTAGAGCCAGATAAACAGCCGCTTCATTTTTATTTAAACCAAACTCCATTAGTATTTCTTGAATGTTCATAGCTATATAATAGCATACTATATCATAGTCATCAAGTATTGTTGACAAGTAGATTAAGCCTTGGTATTATTAGAGTACTTGTTTCGATAGTCGTCATATAGTGATGACTGTTAAAAAGCCTTTAAGTTTGGTTTTTTTATGGATAAATACATATATACAGCAGAAAAAAATATAGGTAGTGAGCATACATACGAAAGGTCGTTGGTTGAGAGGCTGGAAACTGTCTTGTCCAATCCAGATATATTTGCCAACTGTTTATCCTCTTATACGGATGCTTTTTTTGGTATGGGTTTTGACAGTCCTGGTTTGCACGCTAAATTTGTTTTGAATGAACTAGGCTTTGGGAGTGGCAGCTTAAGAGAAAGGGAAAGAAAAATTTGGGGATACTTTGACGGATTGTCCATAGGCAATTTAAGTGTCGCTGATCATATAGACAAACTAGTAACTGAAAGAAGGTTGACTATGCTTAAACAGATTAGTCCGTATTTACTACCTGGTGCAACAACCGCAGATTTTGGTGCAGGTAATGGTGAGTTTATGCGATTATTGGTGGAGTCCAAGAATCCAAGTTTGAGTGTGGAGGGATGGGATGTTGTATCTGATGATAAGTTGGGCCAGGTGAAGCCTTACGACGGCCGCACTGTTCCAAGGCCTGATAATTATTATGCTCAGGTGTATGCCACTACTGTCTTACATCATATGGAAGACCCTGTCTTGGGTGCAAGAGAAATTGTTCGTTTGAGCAGTAATCGGATTATTTTAATAGAAACTATTGCAGGGGTACGGACTGGTGATGTGCAAAAAGATAGGGATATTACTTTTGTGTCTGATTATTTATGGAGATTGTTGCATAAAAGTACTGAGCCTGTGCCTGGTTCATACTTGACCATTGAGGAATGGAAGCAACTTTTTTCTGAACTAGGTTGTAGTTTATTTGCCTTTGAGGATTTTGGTAATGATCAGAAAACTATGACCGAAAAACATGTGTTATTTGTCTTTGATAAAATTCAGACATTATGAGTGTTGTAAACCCAGAAAGACCCTTGTTGTCGGATTGGCCCTATGTGTCAGAGGTAGAGGAGGGACAGATTAGAGATTTATGGAGCACTTATGGTGTGACCAAAGACCGTATAGCTGATGCTGGGTTGGGGGAGTGGTGGACGCAAGTCGGGCATGCTTTTGTTGATGGTAAGAGTCTCGGAAGAATTGCTCTTGATTATGGATTTGACGACAGTATAACACCAATAACGGTAATAAATTCTATATTTTCTCAGATTACTGGTATTTATTAGTCGGCTTGTGGTAGAATTATTGCTTTTGGTTTGTGATTTCTTGCTATACTATATATATGGCAATCTTGAGTCCTATAAATTTTCCAGTTTGGTGGTATAGCGATGGGGTGCTTTTGGCGTGGCGACATACCAAGTCTCGCGCCTCCCAAGTAATCCGCTCGGTGGGAATTTTGATATTTTTGCGTAATATGGCGCAGCCACTTTATGGAGACTATACGCGTAGTGGCCGCGCTATTAGTTTTGTGATCCGCATTATCCTTTTAGCGGTGCTTTTGGTTTGGACTGCTGTTCGTCTGCTTTGGGTGTTTGTGGGCTTTCTTTTACATATCTTTGCTTTGCCTCTTTCGGTGGTGATGATAATTTATCAACTGTTCCCTGGATAGCTACTGCAAATTAGCCGCTACTACAAATTACAAATTTGTACAAATATACAAATAGGATGATGGTATGGAAAAGGTTTTATATAAAGAATTATCATTCGGGATTATAGGTGCTGTTTTTGATGTTTATAATACTCTGGGAAGCGGTTACCAAGAAAAGTATTATGAAAGAGCTCTGGCTGTAGAATTTCGAAAAAGATCTATTATTTTCAAAGAACAATATCCTGTACCATTAGAATACGAGGGTGAATCTATTGGTAGGTATGCGGTTGATTTTTTAATAAATAATAAGATAGTTTTGGAATTGAAAAAGGGAGACTATTTTTCTCCAAGCAATATCAAACAAGTGATTGCTTACTTGAAAGCCTTAAAACTCCAACTTGGTATTCTGGTTAATTTTACAAGCAGGGGCGTGAAGTTTAAAAGAATTTTGAATCTTTAATCTGTATATTTGTAAGAATTGGTAATTCGTAGTATGGACATTCAATATCATCAAAATACAAGTGGGGGGTGGAAGGTGGGGGCGACCATGGACGGTGTGCCTTTGGAATTTTCCGGGTCTTTTAATCCTGCTAGAATTTCTGCAGAAAAGGCTAATATGGCTTTTGCAAAAGTCACTCGAAATGTCGCTTGGGTTTTGGTGTGTATCGGGGCTTTGGGGTTTTTGTATGCAGGATACTCTTTGTATTATTTTGACGGTATAATACTTTTTCCTTTTGAAAAACATGTAGGTAATTTGTTTGGGTTTGTGGGGGTGCTTGCTGGATTATATTTGTGGGCAGTAGTTTTGCACGAAGAGGCAGAGAGGTCAGAATCTCGTGTTTTATCTGCGGCAAAAATTTTGGAATGGCAAAACAAAAAGACTACGGTAGATGTATTTGATTTGTTTACTGACGAAGCGAGGCGGGTTTGGGATTTGGGGTTGTCTTTGGGGCAAGGAAAGACAAGCGCTGCTCATATTTTGTCAGCACTGCTTCAAGATAAAAGTGTGCAGTTGGCATTTTTGCGTTTTGGGGTGAGGCCGGACCAAGTGCAGAAAATTATTACTTCTATTGATCCTGCACTCTTACAAAATGATGCGGAAGTAATTTTTAAATTACCTTTTGCGGCCCTAGATGAAGCTTTGAGGCTCAAAAATAGATCGGTTGATTCTCTAATGTTGCTAACGGCTTTGATCCGCGAGCTCCCAGACTCACACCCTGTAGCGAAAATGTTTTTTGCTTTGGATTTTGGACAAGAGCAATTAGAAATCATCGCTGCTTGGATATTTAATTTAAATATTTTAATAGAAGATGATAGGCTGATCAGCCGCATCGCCAAGCACAGGAGTGACAAGGGTATTAACCGTGCTTTGACTGCGGTTCCAACACCGTATTTAAATCAATTTTCAAGAGACCTCACTTTGGATGCTAAATATCACCATTTGCCTTTGACGCGTGGCCGCGAAAAAGATACTGAAGAAGTGGTGAAATTATTATCACAGGGTAGAAGTGTTTTGGTTTTGGGTGGCAAGGGTACCGGCAGAAGAACGGTTTTGGCGGACTTGGCTTACCGGATGGCGGGTGAAAATGTGCCGATGCATTTGCAAGACAAAAGGCTGGTAGAATTAGAATTGGCTGGCATCTTGGGGTCGCAGGTGCCACCTGAGCAGGTGATAGTAAATTTGTTTAATGAAGCTGAACACTCGGGCAATTTGATTTTTGCTTTGCCAGATGCACACGAGCTAGCAAAAGCTACGGGTTCAGAGGGTCTGCCGATTTTGGAAATATTTTTAAGTCACTTGGCGAACTCCAGTGTGCAGCTAATAGCTACGGCAACTCCGGAAAGCTTTCAAACTTCCATGAGAAGTATTCCGAGGGTGGGGGAGCTACTCGCTACTCATGAATTGATTGGCCTAGATCATTTTGGTATTGTGATTGCTTGCGGTATTCGCGCAAGTGGCCTTGAAGCACAGTATGGGGTATTTTTCAGGTACCAAGCAATTGAAGAAGCAGTGAAGTTAACCAACTCTTTAGCAACTCAAGATGCGGGTCAGCCAGAAAAGGCTATAGAAATTCTGCAAACTGCTGCGCAAAGTGTGAAAGGGCTGTCTGGTGAAGGAAAGATTATCACCGCACAGACTATTCAAAGGATTGTGTCGGAATTTACTCATGTGCCTCTAGAGGCTTTGACTGCTGGGGAGAGCGATAAATTGCTGCACATGGAAGATGAACTCTCTAAATATATCACCGGACAAAAAGAAGCTGTGGTGGCTGTGTCTGAAAGTCTCAGGCGTGCTCGGAGCGGACTTACATCTGATGCTCGTCCACTCGCATCATTTCTTTTTGTGGGTCCGACTGGTGTGGGAAAAACTGAGCTGGCCAAGACGCTCGCCAAAGTCTATTTTGGAAAGTCTGAATATATGCTTAGGCTTGATATGTCTGAGTACCAAGGGGGCGATGGCATGCGAAAGTTGCTCGGAGGTGGGGGGGAATCTTCGGAAACTCCTTTTGTGGTGCATCTAAAAACTTATCCTTTTTGTTTGTTTTTGTTAGATGAACTTGAAAAAGCCTCGGGTGATGTTTTGAATTTATTTTTGCAAGTTTTGGAAGATGGACGAATTACTACAGCTTCTGGGCAAACTTTGGATTTGACTCATACTATAATTATTGCCACTTCAAACGCTGGAACAAAAGAAATACAAGAGGGTATAAAGCAGGGAGAGAAATTGGTGGATATTAAAACTAGACTACTGGAAACTATCTTGATTCAGCATTATCGCCCAGAATTTTTGAATAGATTTGATGGGATTATCCTTTTCTCCCCTCTAGCGCATGAGGAGGTAGAGCAAATTACGCGTTTGCAACTGAAATTGGTTTCTGATAAACTTTTAGAGCAAAAGATACGTCTGGCTTTTAGTGATGCGGTTGTGAACAAAATTGCCACCGAGGCTTTTGATCCACTTCTCGGTGCTCGTCCGGTGCGTAGATATATTCAAGATCGAGTGGAGAGTGTGATTGCTAAGCTTTTACTGTCAAAACAGCTTGGGCGGGGTGGGGAAGGCGTGGTAGATGTAAGTGAGGATGGAGAATTT
>CAZGEB010000014.1:0-18801 GCA_964524915.1 uncultured Candidatus Saccharibacteria bacterium | reverse complement strand
CCCACAGCTCATCCCCTAATTTTGCAACATTAGTGGGTTCGGACCTCCCGATGCTCTTACACATCGTTCATCCTGGCCATGGGTAGCTCACCGGGTTTCGGGTCTAACTCCTGCGACTTTAAACCATTTACTTCGTAAATGCATTCCTTAATCCTTTATCCTTAATCCTTGGCTATAAAGCCAATGACCAAAGACTAGAGACCATGGATACTTTTTACAAAGTAAAAAGTTTATACGGACTATTAATCCTCGCTTTCACTCTGGCTCCTCTACATAGTAGATTAACCGAGCCGCAGAAGCTTAACTCGTTGGATCATTCTTCAATAGGCACGCGGTCACCCACCAATGCAGAACATTGGAATCCCTAATCTCTAATCTTTAATCCTTGGCCAAATGCATTTCTGTATTGGCTAAAGATTAAGGATAAAGGATTAAGGATCCCAGTGCTCTGCACTGGCCAGGCTCCCACTCTTCGTAAGTGTACGGTTTCAGAAACTATTTCATTCCCCTTCCGGGGTGCTTTTCACCTTTCCCTCACGGTACTTGTTCACTATCGGTCAGATTGAGTATTTAGTCTTGGGTATTAGTCTACCCGGATTCCGACCAGATTTCTCGTGTCTGGTCGTACTCAAGAACAAATTAAAATGTTTACAAGAT
This sequence comes from uncultured Candidatus Saccharibacteria bacterium, assembly GCA_964524915.1. GTDB lineage: Bacteria > Patescibacteriota > Doudnabacteria > UBA920 > UBA920 > CAZGEB01. Next base: position 18,144 of record CAZGEB010000014.1, on the reverse strand, counting down.
ATTTTGCGATACGGGACTATCACCCTCTTTGGTCTGCTTTTCCAAGCTTGTTCTGCTATAAATCGTAAATCATTTGTGTGAAATTACTGTGACACACGAAACTTGTCTTACAACACCTATAAATGCAACACCAGTAAGTTTTAAACTTTTCATCCTCAAGTTTTACCTCAATTCAGAAAAACCCACATTTTAGGTTTGGACTGATTAATATTTAGTTGTAAGTAGTAACTTAGTAAGTTAATACTTACAACTAAATTAATTCTTTTCCCCGTTCGCTCGCCACTACTTAGGGAATCGCTATTGCTTTCTTTTCCTCATGCTACTGAGATGTTTCACTTCGCATGGTTCCCGTTCATATACGCCCCACGACGTATAGACATGTCACCTTCCGTGACATAGGTTTCCCCATTCGGACATCTCCGGATCAAAGGTTGTTTGCCACCTCCCCGAAGCTTTTCGCAGGCTACCACGTCCTTCATCGGCTCAATTCTACCAAGGCATCCACCGTACACCCTTAATTATTTAGATCGCGGACACACCCTCCAACGCCACACATTGGAATTTCCAATCTCTACTTATTAACTGCTGCTTATCTCAAAAGACAAACTTCAAATTCTCAAAATCATTCTCAATGACAAATGTGTAAATTAATTTCTGCGACATTTTCATTAAAATAAATTTCAAAACAAAACTTTCAAACATTAGACATTCCAAAGTGTAGCGTTAGCGGCAATCCGCATTTTTTTATTATGATGATTACTTACATACCCTCTATCATATTCAGTTTTCAAAGTGCAATCCGTTTCCAGTGTAGCTTCTTTACTTCCAGATCTTACCTCGCAACCTACGTTGCGAGTGGAATCTAAAAATAAAATTTATTGATGTTTTGGTTGTGCGCTTGGATTATACTGACCCAGCTCTACCCCACTAACCTCCATCTCCAGCGCACTACCCAACGGAACTACATTCACCCTGTGTCCATCTTCAGTTGTTTTTGTCTCACCGATGACCGAAAAAGTACTTAGTTCATTTTCTGGGGAAGATGGAAACTTGACCATTTGGCCATTTATAAATATTCTATCAAATCCCATAAAGTAAATCCTATTCAACAAAAAAGAACCTCATTAAGGCTCTTTAGGATAGACACAAAAATACACTCATCCAAGCAAAAGCCTCAAGCCTTTAAAAGAATAGTTGTATTTTTTCATAGTGGTTATCCCGAACCTCTAAACTGTCTATATATTATAGTATGTCAGCTGGTTTGTCAAGACCTAAAATTGACTCAAAAACCCCACAAAAAGGCTAGTCTTTAGCCACAAGAACCAACTAATTAAATTGAATTACATTTAAGAATTCTTTTTCTTCTAAAATCTTTACCCCAAGCTCTTTGGCTTTTTCGGCTTTGCCCCCTGGGCTTTCCCCCACCACAACATAGTCAGTTGATTTGGAAACAGACTCAGACACCTTGCCACCAAGCGCTTTAATTTTCTTTTTTGCTTCGTCGCGACTCATGGACTCAAGTGTGCCGGTAATTACAAAAGTTTTACCTGCTAGCTTATAGCTTATACCCGATACCTTATAGGAAACGATACTGACGCCATTTGCGAGTAGCTTTTCTATAAACTTCAAATTTTCTTTTGTATGAAAATAATCATACACACTTTTTGAAACTACTGGCCCAATATTTTCTATGGAATTAATTTCTTCTACAGAAGCTTGTTTCAATTTCTCAAGAGTTCCAAAATGAGTTGCTAAATCTTCTGCAGTTTGTTCACCCACATTATTAATACCCAAAGCATAAATAAATCTGGCAAAGGGAATATTTTTACTGCTTTGAATTTCTTCTATAATATTTGCCTGACTCACTTCCCCAAAACCTGACAAGGTATCAATATCACCATCCTTCAAAGTAAAAAGATCTGCTGCATCAGAAATTATACCGGCATCAATAAATCTTTCAATAACTTTCGGCCCTACTTCATAAATCTCAAAAGCTTTTACAAAATGTTCAATGCCTCGCTGATTTTTAGCTGGACATTTTAAATTGGTGCAGTAAAAAGCAACACTATCTTTATTACTGCCAAAACCACCTCTCCCCAACCCTCTCCTCAGAAGAAGAGGATGCAAACCACCACGCCTTTCAACCCCTCCACCACACACAGGACAAACTTTCGGCATTTGAAATTTCTTTTCTTTACCCGTGCGAAACTTTTTCAAAACCTCCACAACCTCTGGGATCACGTCTCCAGCTTTCTGAATCACTACTGTATCCCCCACCCGTACATCCAATCTTTCGATTTGATCCACATTGTGCAAAGTGGCTTTGGCGATAGTAGACCCAGCCACCAGCGTCGGAGTAAAATTTGCCACTGGAGTCAAAACTCCGGTTCTACCAACACTTACCGAGATACTTTGTATTTGAGCAGTTGATTGCTCGGCTGGGTATTTAAAAGCCAAAGCATAGCGGGGAGCCTTGCCCACCACACCAAGTGTATCGTGAAGACTCAACTGATTTACTTGAATAACTACTCCATCGGTGCCATACAAAAAGCCGTCTCTTTTTTTGGAGACAGATGCAATAAAAGCAAAAACTTCTTTTAAGTCTTTTGCCACAGACTCTGGTTCGGCTGTCTGAAAACCTAAATCACGCAGCAATTGATGCTCCTCTGAATGCAGGCTTGGGATTTTTACACCCTCAACCGACAAACTTTTCTCTTTCCTCTTTTCTCTTTTCTCTTTATCAATCTCTAACTGCGCCACGTCCCAAGCAAAAAAATCTAATTGTCTTTCTGCGGATATTTTTGGATCAAGCTGCCTGAGGCTCCCTGCGGCGGCATTCCTAGTATTTGCCAAAAGTGCTTTTCCCTGTTTTGAATATTTTTTATTAAGTCTTTTCAGAACCTCTTTTGCCATCACCACTTCACCGCGCACTTCAAGTTTTGAGATATGAGAAAAGGCACCCGCTAACTCTAACGGAATAGTCTTGATAGTTTTAATATTGGAAATCACATCCTCTCCCACAAAACCATCTCCGCGTGTAACAGCTCTTACAAGCTCGCCATTTTCATATATCAAAGAAATGGCTAAACCATCCATTTTCAATTCACAAAAATATTCAAACTCTTTTAAAGACAAAATCTTTTGCGTACGCAAAGCCCACTCCTCTACTTCTTTTTCAGAAAAAGCATCATTCAAAGAAAGCATGCGGATTTCGTGCTTGGCTTTGCTAAACTTATCCAAAGGCTGCCCGCCCACACGGTAAATGATAGAATTAGGGTCTTTCAGGTCAGGAAATTGTGTATCCAGAGCCTTCAGCTCTCTCACTAGCCCATCATAAACAGCATCGCTCACCGATGGCTGATCCAGCACATAATATTCATGTGCGTATAATTCTAACTGCTTCCGGAGCTTCTCACCCCTTTGCCTAGCCAAATTTAAATCCATAAATATAGTATACAAAACATTTGCCGCAAACCCAAGTTATCCCCCAAAATCAAACTGGATGTGTGGTAAAATATAAGTAATGAATACTTGGTTCAAAAATAGACGGCAAAAACTGACTTTCTCAAAAAGACTGAAATACAGTACTGGAAAAACCTTGAGCAAAAAAGGGTTGGAAGTTTTTGTTTTTTTATTAGTTTGTGCACTTAGCCTAGGAGCCTGGATGTACCAAAAGGCCAAAACCGAAGCCGGTGAGCCTCAAGTACTCGGGGCTTTTCAGTCCGAAAATAAACCTCAAGAATATCAAGTTGGAGCAAAGGACGATATTTTCAAAATCGCAAAAGACTATGGAGTTGGCTGGGAAAAAATAGCTGAATTAAACCACCTTACTCCCCCATACACCATCACCGAAAAACAAACGTTGCTTATTCCTACTGAGTAGGAACCAAAACTTGAACTCTTCTAGTCAAACCCCCACGCGTAGATTCTATTTCTACGCCTTCTTTATTTAGATAAGGTAATCCCTTAGGGGTAATTTTATCTGGTCCATAAGTTCCTATCTCTAAAACCCCCTCAACTGAACCGTTATTCTGAATTGCGATTTCGTAAGACTGGCTTGGGTTTAAAATATTATCAAAATCTCTATAGCCAGAACCGTTTAAACTCAAAGTAAGAGCAAAACCATCAGTACTAGCTTCTGGGTCACAAATAATATCTAACCTACATACATAAATAGTTAAGGGTGTGGTCCCTAAATTATTAAAGGTGATACGCTTATAGCCACCCGGCTGATTTCCCGGAGTAAGGTAACTTGGGTTGTATAAAAAAATCTTTTTTGAATTGTAGTATGGGTGCAAATTAGACCCAGAAGGCGGTACAGGAATAGTCTCTTTGACTATATGCTCAGCATTAAAAAGACAGCGCCTGGTTTTATTGGTCACACTTGGATACGAAGGGCCTTGCATCAACGAGGCAAAATTAGAACAATTTTGTCCAGACACTAGAGTGCCAAAATTATCTTTTACTGTGGTTACTTTTCTTTTGAAAGCAAATATTGCCTCCTCCACAATTCCTTGATCGTTGTAATAAGCCGTGTCGGTTCTAGCCACATCTGCAGAAGTACGCACTTCAACCAACATAATCGTGGCCACACTAAAAGCCACGGCTGTAATAGCTGACAAAATCAAAACAGACAAAAGCAAGGTTACTCCTGATTCACCTCTGGTGTACTGAGCCATATTTTTAGTTCCTGGGGATATCATAAACATTTGTAGATACACTGGTTTGATAGCTAATAGTGCGAGCATCACCACCAGGTAAAATTGCCCGAACCTCTAAAAGAATTTGAACTGCGGGCTGAGTAGTGGCAAGTCCTGTGCCGGTCGCCATGTAAGGATCTTTTCCTGGACTGACCCGGACTTCGAAACGGGTAACGGTGACATCGCCCGAGCTTAATTTTTGTGGAGTAGTCAGCCCCACTTTTTCCAAATACAAAGCCTGCTCAGTCGCTTTGTAATAAATACACTCCGACTCACCAGCGGCATTTACAATTGCCAAGCCTTTGTTTCTAGCTGAGTTATTCCAAACGTAAGTGGAGTCGCCGTTGTTGATTTGGGTTTGAGTGATTTGTGGACAATTGGTTGGATAACCAGTTTTTGGAGTCGTCCCGCCAGAAACACCGTAATCTATTTTGCCATTTCTCACTTCTTTGACTATAAACTCAGACATATTGCGCAATGACTGATTTGCTCTACGTAAAACTTCTGTTCGCCTTTGAATACGCAAAACTTGATTAAATAATGAAATGCTCAGAGTCACCACCACAGCAAAAACACTGATAGAAACCAGAAGCTCAATCAGCGTAAATCCTTTATTCGTAGATATTCTCATCATTCGCATGAATTCGTATATTTGTATCGCACTAATAATTTTTCCAGTTGGTCAAAAAACTTACAAACTCTATACCGCATCTACCTACCCCGGGCCAATCAGCAGAAGTAGGACAACCCTTTCCCGTCCACCACACCTGTGAAGTCACTCTCAGTCTCGGTCCTGTATCTTGATTATAAGGAAATGTAGTGGCTTCCTCCACCAAAGAAATCTTTCTATAAAAAGTAGATGGGGTGCTGTTGCTTGTCTGGGTATACAGAGAAGTGTTGGCGCCGGTTTGATTATAAACCCTAAAACGATCAGTTGCGCTACTACCAGTAACTTTTCGCAAGTCCCAATATTTACCACCTGTACCAGCAGGCACAAAATCAAGGACGTATTCATCCCCAGAAGCAGCTGGATTGATATCATAAATACCAGAACCTGCACCACTAGCGTTTTGCCACCCCCTATAGCAAGAAGCGGTTGTCCCTCCAGTGTCAAAATTATAACAATTGGTATCTAGTGAAGTGATCTTCAGCCAATTTGTATCCCTCATTGCCCTGACTGCCTCCTGGCCCTCCCTGGCGAGTCCTGTTGCCACCAACTGCTGCACAGTGTGGTTTGCAGAGGCAAAAGAAGAGGTGGCCAGAGCTGCTGCCCCGCCTATCCCAATAGTCAAAACCATCAACCCTACCAAGGTTTCGATCAGGGTGACACCAGAATTACTTAGAAGATTTTTTTGAAAATTTTTAGTTGGCATAAATTTGTCCAGTTACGCCATTGACTGTAATAGTTTTGGTGGCTGTAGTACCAGGCCTTCCTAAAGTAATAGTAAGCTTAGCATTGCTCCAATTGTGCAGCCAAGACAAATCATTGTAATGATTAAAAAAATCACACGCTCCGTCATCATCTATCCCATCTGCATTGTCTGTGTCTATATAAGTAGAGCCATACGGCAAACTAAAACCAATGATCACACAATTGGGCGAGGTTTGCGCTGCCCCAGCAGGCCTTTCATAATCTATTTTAGTCACTTGAATACCACTTGGTAATTTCCAAGTTTCTAAAACTGGATAAGTTGCGCCATCATACTTCCTATCTATACTACTACCGGCATCATAAGAAACACCTTCTATGGTGTAAATGTCCGGAGAAGCAGCTTTGTTTATTCTTAGGGCGTAATTTTTAGCAGTGTTGTTTTGAATTTGCCTGCCAGATAAAGAATAGCTGCGAATCTTTTGCAGCTGAGTAGTCATCTCCCTTTGCGCAGCAGTTAAATCTTGTTGCAACCGCCAAGTTTTGAAGCTTGGGATAGTCATACTCACGATCAAAACCATAATGGTTATAACAACCAAAAGCTCCACCACAGTAAAGCCTAATTTTTCAGAAAACTTGAATCTCATCTCTAGAGTATTATACCACCCCAAAACCTCCACGTAGAATAAAATTTTGATAAGTCTGCCAAATCACCTGTCCGTATAAAATAGTCACAATCCAGGCAAACGCCAAAAAAGTACCAAAAGGTAAACGTGCCCCCCAAGATGCCCTGCGAAACGCTATTAATAAAATCCCAACCACAGACCCAACAATACTTGCTATCCCTAAAGCCAAAAATCCAGACACTAAACCCAAAGATAAACCAAAAGGGATCATAAATTTCACATCACCAAACCCAAGCCATTTACCCTTAGAAAACCACCAAAGACCACCAAGCAGCAAAGACAGTGCCAAAGCTCCAAGCAAACCAGAAAAAATTTGGCTTCCCCAAAAACCCACCCCACTTAAAATATCCATGACCAACAAAAACAAGAAAATTCCAATACCACCAACCAACACCACGCTGTCTAAAATTAAATAATGCTCTAAATCGATTACAAAAACCACCAAAGCAATAGCCATGACAAGCCACACTAAAAGCAAATGAATAATTTCAATTGCCGTGCCAGGCAAAATCACTAAAAACCCGCAGGTAAATAAAATCGCAGTCAAAAACTCTATCAATGGATACCGCCAATGAATTTTTTTCTTACATTTACTACACTTTGCTCTCAGAAAGACCCAGCTAAATACTGGGATCATCTCCCACCACAAAAGAGTCCGCCCACAAGACATACAAGAAGACCTGCCGAGCAAGGTTTTTTCTTCTGGTAAGCGCAAAATTACAACGTTTAGAAAACTCCCCAGAATAGACCCAAAAACAAAAGCGAGAATAGCAAAAAAGATTTGCATAGAACTTTAAAAATACACTTCCAGCTTGCCCGCCTGTAAATGCACAAAATTAATATCCGGAGAAGACTTGGCAGCGGCCAAAATATCTTTGTAAGTTTTGGTAGTAGGTCTCAAAAAAACCAGCCTCTCTAACGATTTAATCATCGCCTTACGATTACCATCTTTTTGATAAGCAGTGGCAAGAAGCTGCCAAGCTTGCACTTGCCCATCTTCTAAAGTAACTGCCTCGTTTAACACAGCCAGAGCATTTTTGGTTTCCCCCTTCAAAAAATAAAAATACCCTTGCACAATAAGCGGATTAGCGGAACTGGTCGCAGCCATGTAGGCTTTGTCAGTTGCCGCAAAAGCAAGTTTAGAGAATTTCTCATTTTTATCTTTTTCCCACAATAGCCAATAAATTTTTGCCACAGCTATCTGTACAGAAGGGTCATCTGAGTATTTCTCTCCAACGTAAGTTAATTCTTTTTCTACCAGGACAGGATTTTTATCTACATTTAAAGCGGCAATAATTAAATGCCCGCCTGAAACAGCTGGAAACACTCGAGTAGCTGATTTTGCAAAAATTTCTGCTGTATGCTTGTGATCTGTTCTATAAAATTGTGCCGCCCAAGCAGTAGAATAATCACCCACAAACCACAAAAGTCCAAAAACAAAAAAGCCAAAAGCAAACAAGCCAAAAGATCTCCTCAGCCAATTATTTAAAACATAAATATCTTTTTGACCACCCCCTTCAAACAAACATAAAGGGATCAAAATCGCCAAGACCGCCCACAAAGACATGGTAACCGGATTAAACATAGAGGCGACCACAAAAGCAGATAAACCACAAAGCCCAACTAAATTAAATAGATTACCTGGTTCTTGCCACATACGGCGCAAGGCAAAAAGACCAGCCAAAGAGAGCAGGGCAACAAAAGCAAGTAGCCCTGGAAGCCCTACTGTAGCGGCTATATGCAAAAAAAGATTATGCGGATCATCAAACCAACCCTCTTGGTGAGCTGGATCTGAACCATTTTTCATATATTCACTCAAAAAACCGCCTGGACCCACCCCAAGCCATGGATACTTCCCCACCATCACCAAACTTTCATTCCAAATATAAAATCTAGAAGTGGTGTTTCTGTCTCCAGAAGTTCCAGTTTCTGAAAAAGCTGGGTGGTACAAATCAGCTGTAGTAAAAGCCACTCCTAAAAAAATTACAATGGGCAAAACAGCGAGCAGCATTTTTTTCCAGCCACTATTTTTCCACAACCAAAAAATTAAAATCACTACGGAAGCTGAGGCCCCCAAAAGCGCTCCCCTACTAGCAAATACCCCCAAAGACACCAACATAATTCCAGTAGCCACCCAACCATAACAGAAAGACAACCGCCTACTGGGTACAAAAGTCAAAGCAAGGGCCGCTGGCCACAAAACCGCTACCACAAAAGAAGAAAAATTTGGATTGCCCACAAAGCTAGGCACCCTTTCCAAAGAAGGAGAGATTAGACTTTGAATCCCACCAAAATATGCCACACCAAAAGATTGTACAATCCCTAAAAGAGCAATAGCTAGTCCACAAAAGACTAAAGCGTGCAAAACTATTTTTTCCAAGGACTGCTTCAGTCCGGTCATCAAGGCCAACATAACCAAAGCCCAAGAAAGATAAAAAGATACAGACCCATGAAAACGAGAACTCCGACCCAAAATCGCCTGCCAAAAATCAGGAGCAAAAACAGCCGATAAAATTACTGCCAACAAAAAAGCAGCCAAAGGCAAAACTAGCCGCATGGGCAATTTCCACTCTTTTACACGAGATAATTTCCAAGCACTGAGTCCCGCCAAAAGAAAAAACAAACTTGTCTTTTCTGCCTCACCAGAAAGCGGCATGGTAAAAAGCGGCACAAACACTACAGCAAGCAGGCCTAGCCAAAAAAATGGATGGCTGATAAACTCCTCCCTAAACTTTTGATACTTCTCTACCAAACCAAAACTCCCCACTTTCACATTAGATAATATATTTTTCATTATTTTATTCTTTCATCTATACTGTGCCAACCCCTACCCAAACCTTGCCAGCCACGAGCCAGACAAAACTCGTATTTAAAAGCACTACCCCCCCGAGAAGAAAACCTAGGCTCATCCTGACACCATTTTTTATGGGTGAAAACTTTTCCAGGAAAACCACTCAAGTAAACTTTCATTTTCTCTCCATCTAAATACTCTAGCTCACTCGGATAGCGATCTTGATCCGAGTAAAAATAAGCCAAGCCCATTTTCAAACTCTCTGCCCTCTCTACAGTTGCCCGGCTTCTAGCCAAGTCTCGTCCAGCAATCACTCCAGTTATAGACACCCACAAAAACACCACAGCCACAACTGAGGCAAGTACACTGCGTACTACATTTGGAGAAATGGTCATAGGAGTAGAGTTAAGAAGTAAGAATTAAGAGTAAAGAGTAGAGATTAAAGAAGTAAGAATAGAGAATAGAGAATAGAGAATGAAGAATAAGGAGGTAGGAATAAAGAGTGGAGAATGACGAATGAAAGATGAATAAGGAATAGCGAATGAAGAATAAGGGGGCAAAACCAATAAACAACAACTAGCCACCCCGCCGACCGCGGGACCAAATAGCAACTACATATATAATAGCAAAAAACTCTCCCGAAGGAGAGCTTTTTGTATAAATTTGAAAATTTATTGCAAACCAGACTTAGAAGCTGTGTGAGTTCCGATTGTAAACCCACCAGTTTGCTGACTCAAACAGAAGGTCAAAGTATAATCAGAACCTACAGGGGAACCAGTTGGAGTGTAAACATAATCTGTAGCACCACAAGTACCGCCCGCTGGAGTTGGGTAGGTTGGCCAAGTTGCCAAGTAAGACACCAAGTCAGTCTTTACGTTTGCGGCAGTTACAGGATAGGTAGAAGATGTCTGACTATCATAATAAAGCTCCAAAGCTCCAACAATTTGCCTTGCGTCTGCTACTCTTCTAGCGTTTCTAGCTTTTTCTCTAGCGGAGTTCAAAGAAAGCAACACCACTGAAGACAAAAGACCAATGATGGCGATAACCACCAAAAGTTCAATCAAAGTAAAACCTTTTTGTACTTGTTTCTTTTCGTTCATAAAAACTAAATCTTACAAATTAATTAATTTTATTTTTAGATAAGATTTTCTATAGCTATATTATACTATACATTAAAGCATTTTGGGCAAGTCAAGTTATACACAGGCCAGAAAAACTATCCTTGATCTTTTGTCTATAATCTTTTGCCAAAAAACCAATGGCCAAAGACCAAAGATATTTCACCCTATACTACTTGCTAAATTATAAATAGGCAAAAGCACACCCGCAACCAAAGCCCCTACTCCCAAACCTAATACAATCATAATCACAGGCTCCAAAAGACTAGTTAAAGAAGTGACTTGTTCTTCTAAATCTTTTTCATAAAATCTAGCAAGCTTGTCCAAAATATCATCCAGTTGCCCAGCCTCCTCTCCAACCCTCACCATTTGCGATACAATTGGAGGAAACTCTTCGTGAAAAGACAAAGACTCGCTCACAGATTTTCCACCAGCCACAGCAGAAGCAGTTGCCTGCAAGGCCGCCCTGTAGTGCACATTGCCAACAATATCAGATATGGACTGAATAGCCTGAATAATCGGAATACCTCCTGCTATCAAAGTAGACAAATTTCTAGCAAACCTAGCCAGATAAAGTTTAGCAAAAATACTCTTGAGGATGGGCAAACGAATCTTTAAAGCATCCAAGATTGACCTTCCAACTGGGGTCTTGATCAGCATCCTAACCGCCACTACCGCAATAGCCATCAAAGCCAAAATCAGCCACCAGAATTGATCCACAAATCCGGTCATACTAATAATTATCCTAGACACGAGCGGCAATTCTCCACCTTGCTCAATTAAAATACTAGTCAATTTTGGCAACACAAACTTAAACATCAAAAGCCCAACCACCACAAGAGTAACTATTACAAAAGCAGGATAAGTCAGAGCACTTCTAACTTTACTTTTCAATTGATAATCTTTTTCTAACTGATCAGCTAGATAAAGCAAAGATTTATTCAAAGTTCCAGACAGTTCACCAGACTTTACTAGACTTACATATATTCCACCAAAAATATCTTGTTTTTTAGCCAAGGCCCCGGAAAGACTTTCACCGTTTTCCACACTCAAAGCCAACTCTCTAACCACAGAAGCAAATCTACGACTTTCAATTTGCCCTTCCAAAATTCTCAAGGCTCGCACAATCGGCATTTGCGCCCCCACCAAAGTAGAGAGTTGTCTAGAAAACAAAACCAAATCTTTACTACTAACACCCTGTCCAAAAGACAAAATTTCTTCCAAAAAATCATCTTTGGATGGAGTTAAGGAAATAATAACCAAGCCAGCCTCAGAAAGCAATTTTTCTGCCCCCAGCCTGTCCATAGCCCTGACTTCACCTTTTTGTGACTGCCCTGAAGCATCCCTGGCTTGATAAATAAATTTCATATGCTTAACTCAAAAGAGAATTAAAATAATCTGTATCCCGAACATATCCTTGAGCCACTTCAAGCTCCACCAACTGCTGCCTGACCAAAGCCGCCAGAGTCTTATCCAGAGGGATCATCCCTGCTTCTAAATTGGTATGGATAATATTATTGATTTCAAAAATCTTTCCCTCACGAATAACGTTTCTCACAGCATGATTGGTAAACAAAAGCTCGTAAGCAGGCACACGACCTCCCCCAACCTTTGGTAATAAGCGCAAAGCAGCAATCCCCAAAAGCACATTCGCCAACTGTGTCCTCACTTGATTTTGCTGTGCTGGAGAAAACACGTCTATGATTCTATCTACAGTTTGAGCTGCGTCATTGGTATGCAGTGTAGCAAAAACCAAGTGACCAGTTTCAGCCAAGGTCAAAGCCGCAGAAATAGATTCAAGGTCTCTCATTTCCCCCACCAACAATACATTTATATCCTCGCGAAGCGAAGCCTTCAGCGCTTGAGCAAAAGTAGGGGTATCGGTACCTACTTCTCTTTGGGTAATAATAGAGGATTTCGGAGTAAATACAAATTCTATAGGATCTTCAATGGTCAAAATATGATCAAATCTTTTTTCGTTGATCTCTTCTACCAAAGATGCCATTGCAGTAGACTTACCGTGACCAACTGGACCAGTAAATAAAACCAACCCCTGTTTATGTTCAGTAAAATTACGAAATGCTGGGGGCAGCCCCAACTCCTCTAACTTTTTGATGTGGTTAGGGATGACACGAAGAGCAACAGCAACCACACCTTGTTGCTTATACACATTCACACGAAAACGAACACTGTCTTTATAACTATAGGACAAATCTATGTCCATTTGTGACTCAAAAAGCTGTTGGTGTTTATCCCCCAGCATGATTTTAGCAAAGGCTGCCACTTGCTCTTCGGTCAAAACAGGCCTGTCTTCCAACTTCAGAAGTTTTCCATCTACACGAATAATTGGCGGTTCGCCAGGCTTTAAGTGCAAGTCCGAGGCATTTCTCTCTATAGTAATAGAAAGTAAACTTTGTAATTCCAGCTCAGTTGGTTGATACATAAAAAATATTAAACAAACAAGAAGATAAAATTTTATTCCGAAGTCACACGAACAACTTCTTCGTAAGTGGTTTCACCTCGAAGTACTTTTATTATACCATCCTGACGGATGGCGATCATGCCGTCCAGCTGCGCTTGCTTAACTATCTCAGAAGTCGGCGCCTTTTCTATGATCATATCTTGGATGAGCGGCGTGATATTTAAGACTTCAAAAATACCAAGCCTGCCCTTGTAACCAGTATTACCGCAAAATTCACACCCCTTACCCCGATAACCTACCAATTTCGTCTGATCAAACTCCGCTAAAATATTTTTTGGCAAAGAGGCAATGTCAGACCTGATAATACTCGCAATGGCTTCGGGAAATTCCACCGCTTCCTTACACTTTACACAAATCTTTCTAACCAATCTTTGCGCCACTACCATATTTACAGAAGCCGCCAACAGAAAATTTTCAATATCCATATCCACCAATCTCGGAATAGCTCCAACGGCATTATTGGTGTGTAAAGTAGAAAATACCAAGTGACCAGTCAAAGCTGCATGCACAGCCAATTCCGCTGTTTCTTTGTCGCGGATTTCACCCACCATCACAATATTTGGATCTTGTCTCAAAATACTACGGAGTCCCGAAGCAAAGGTTAGGCCAATGTCGGGATTGATCTGGCTTTGGTTTACTCCAGGAATAAAGTATTCCACCGGATCTTCCATGGTAACAATATTCACCTGATCGGTATTTAAAATAGACAAAATAGAATACAAAGTCGTAGACTTTCCGCTTCCGGTTGGACCGGTTATCAGGAAAATACCATGACTCTTTCTGGTGTTTTGTTTAACTGTTTCCAAAGAAGATTCATGCAGACCTAATTGCTCCAAGGTAGGAACACTAGAAGACTTGTCCAAAAGTCTCATCACTACTTTTTCTCCGTAAATCAAAGGAAGAATAGACACACGCAAGTCCACAGACTTTTGCCCGCTAGAAAAATGAAACCTACCATCTTGCGGAAGCCTAGATTCGTCTATCTTTAAATTGGATAAAATCTTTATTCTAGAAACAATAGCGGAATGAACATGTTTAGGCAAAGTTAGAGAGTCTTGCAGTACCCCATCCACCCTATAACGCACCCTTACATCTACTTCAGACGGCTCTATGTGAATATCTGAAGCACCCGCTTCCATCGCGTTAGACAAAATCACGTCTACTATTTTAACAATTGGGGCACTTTCCAGTATTTGTGCAGAAGGAGCAGCGTTTGGATTACTAGATTTTACTTCCCCAGCCTCTACTTTTTGAAATTCTGTAAGCGCCCTATCCACAACCGAAGACAAGCCATCAGAAATGCCCAAAGCAGTGTTTATGGAGGTCTGAGAAGCTAAATACAAGTCCACGTGTAAACCCTGTTTTTGACTAAGAAATTCCAGGGCCTGCAGAGCTTGCAAATTGGTTGGGTCATTTATACCCACCTTCAGTATCTTGTCTTCCAAAGAAAACGGAGCAAATCTGTAAAATCCAACTGCTTCCTGAGGAATAATATTTAAAACACTTTCTGGAATTTGCATGGACCGCAAGTCCACATATTTCATGACAAAAAAGTCGGCTATGTTTTGATATAGGCGTTCTTCATCAATGACCAATTTTTCCCGAAGCAAAAAAGCACCAAGATCACTGTCTGTGGAATCTTGGCGGGATAAATATTCCTCCGCCCTCTTTACAGAAGCCTCATCCAAAACTCCCTTTTGGAATAAAAACTGCGGTAATGTAGAAGGCGCAGAGGATCCGGTAATATTTTTCTTTGGATCCACGTTTTCCATTGTTCAAACAATTCTACTTGTTATTAAAAGTTGCCCCAGGAGTACCAGCGCCAGAAGGTAATGATTTAAACAAACTCCCCAAATTCACCCCCACTTCTCCAGCCCCTGACAAAGCCGGATAAACTATATTGCTTGCGGTAGAAAAATTATCCAAGGCACTGAAGTCTAAACTTACTTCCAAAGGTTTACTTTCGGCGGGCTTTGCCCCGACCACTATTCCGCTACTGCTAGGTTGTCTCAAAAAACCAGCATATAAGATCGCCCCGGCTGCACCAATGAGCCCCAAAACAATTAGCCACAAGCTCCAATGAGTTTTATTTTGATATGTATACATAAGCTATTGAGAAATTTTATTAGCCGCTGGAGCATACGCATAAGCACGTACAGTAACAGTGAAAACCAAGTACCCAGATTGAGTAGCGTTTATCTCCAATTCTTGGGTATTCAACATTCTAGGAGCAGATTCCACTAGCTTCAAAAAACTCTGCACCTGTTCTATGCTACCGCTCCCCCGAACCCTAGCATCCATGTGTTTTAAGCTCAAAGACTCTGTGCTGGCATTGTCGCCACCAGCAGAAACTGCTTCTGGGTCTAAATCTACAGACACATTTATAGCTGTCAGACCACTTCCAGCTGCCATTTGTTCTAGTAAATAGTAAAGACTGGCCGGCTCCATACTGTCTGGAATAAGCCTGTTCATTTTTTCGATATCAGAGGCGTGATTTTTGAGTTGTACCGACAACTCCCCTAATTGTTTTTTCTGTTTTTCTAATACAGAATACTGAGTTTCAAGCGCATTATATTCTTTTTTGGCATTATCATAATGAGCTTTTTGTGGGAAGAACAAATAAACACCAAACAAAATAATACACAAAAACACTACCGCCACCTCAAAAAATGATTTGGCTATAGAAGTAGCATCACCGCCTTCAGCTCCACCCTTACCCTTCTCTGTCTCTAGCCATTTCATAATTGTTGCCCTCCTTCCAATTTAGAATTCAAAAGTTCTGGCTTAATCTGTACTTCTACTTCAGCCCTCACACCAGAACCTTGTTCATT
Source organism: uncultured Candidatus Saccharibacteria bacterium (assembly GCA_964524915.1). Classification (GTDB taxonomy): domain Bacteria; phylum Patescibacteriota; class Doudnabacteria; order UBA920; family UBA920; genus CAZGEB01. The sequence continues at coordinate 2,167 of CAZGEB010000014.1, read as the reverse complement.
TTGAAAACGCCCAGCAGACACTACTTTCAAATTTTTAAACTTGGTATTATAGACAGAATTATCAAACACTTTCAAAAACTTATCAAACTCGGCAAAATCTGGCATAACCACATTTAAATGTAAATTTTTATCGCTAGAAGCAGTCAAACTCACATAACCACTGGTTTTCAAAGTCACTTTCGATAATTCTGGTAAAAGCCTAGACCAATATGTATAACCACCCAAAAGCTGTTTTAGTTCTAATATCTGGCCTTGTCTTAAAATGGCCTCTTTTCTAATGGGACTAGAAGACACTTCTTTGTCTAAAACTGCAAATTTAGTTTTCAAATCCGCAGTGTCTGATATGACAGATTTTTCCTGCCAAACAAACCACCAATAAGCAGCAACAATCAAAACCAAAATCAAAGCCCCAACCACCGAGAGAGTGGTGCCTATTTTTTCTCCAGTGATCTTAGGTTGGGATTGAAAATTTTCCTGCCCCAGCAAATTAATATTCGCCATTTATTTTTAATAAAATTAAATTCGTTAAGTTAAACTCGAAGCGCTAGGCCTATGGCCACAGACAGTCTCCTGCCGTGGATTTTTATAATACTTTCCACTTCCTTTGGATACTCTAAACCCTCTAGTGGATCACCAAAAGAAACTGGTACGCCCAAATCCCCAAAAGACTCCAAAGTCCCATAAAGCGAGGCACCACCACCAACCACCACCAATTTATTTACCACAACTCCCCTAGTTTGGTATATGGACAACAACTGTTTTGTTTCTGTTCGGATACTAGCCAAAACCGGACGCACAATTTCTGGCAAAAAAGGAGCACCGGTAAGTCCCAGGTCTTGTTTGAACTGCTCTGCTCTGGCAAAAGTCACTCCAAGAGTATCAGCCAATCTCTCTGTAACAGTATCACCACCCACTGAAACACTTCTGGAGAGCTGAAGAAAACCACCCTTGACTAAATTAATACTCGTAGACTTTGATCCTATATCAATTATAACACAATTTTCTTGTGTATCTTTCACGAGAGAACGAATCAAAGCCAAAGCCTCAATTTCAATCACCTCCAAATCTAAACCAGCCAAATCAAATAGTTGTACATATCTTTCTTTGATCTGTCTGGGCACTGCGGTCAAAAGCACGCTCTGTTTTCCGTTCTGCTTACCCACAACCGACCACGACAAAATCACTTCTTCAATGGCCATAGGAATATATTTCTTGGCCTCAAAACGAATCGCTCCAGCCAACTCCTTTTCCACCATATCCGGCAGCTCCACTACCAAAGTAAAAACTGCGCTGCTAGGCAAGCTGATTACACACCTTTTCGATTTTGCCCTTGCCTGTTTCAAAAGCTTACTTAAAACATCAGCTGTTTTGGCAATAGCTTCGTCTGAACTGGAATCAGAAAGGTGCTCGGACAAATTGACAATGCCGTAAGTATCCAAAACCGGCTTACCAGATTTTCTGCTAATTTGAGCTATTTTTAAATCTGAAGTGCCAATATCTATGCCGATTATAGCGTCTGATTTTGATAACCAATTAAACATTGTATTTTTGTTTCTTTCTGCAGTTTATCTATCTATAATATAACTAAAAAATGACAGTATTGTCAAAATATTTTTAGTCTGCTAAACTTAAACACAGCTGGCTTTTGTACTTAATCCTAAGTTTATAGGTTTTCGGACAATAAGATCAGCCGTCTCATAGTCCGTCGTAAATGAAAAGAAGGGCGTATAGCTCAGTTGGTTAGAGCGCGTCACTGATAATGACGAGGTCCCAAGTTCGAATCTTGGTACGCCCACCAGCCTACGCTAAAGCTTCGGCTGGCAACGCCAGCTTACTAAAGCTTCGGGCAAACAAAAAATAAACAAGTGTTTGGAGTTTCAGTGCTTAGTTTCTACTATTCACTATTCGCTATTCACTATTCACTATCCAATGCGTTGGTTTATAAGTCCACTTTTAATAATTGCTGGGATGCTACTCATGAAATACTCAGTAGCCATCACCAATCAATTTACAGGGCCAATTGATTTTGCCGAACATTACTTTCGTTTTTTTGGTGGAACTTATGGATGGTGGAAAATTTTTGGACTGTTCTTGTGTATCTTTGGACTAGCTTGGCTTACTGGAGTTATCCACTATAATCCAAGCACAGAGTTTCAACTTCCGAGAT
>CAZGEB010000013.1:12523-18971 GCA_964524915.1 uncultured Candidatus Saccharibacteria bacterium | reverse complement strand
TTGAAAGTGGCGAATATGTGAAGAAGGTTTCAGATAAAGGCTGGGGGTATGCACAAAATCCATACAAGACCTCCAAGGGTGCCATTAAGGCAACTCCTTTTGTGGGTAGTTACTTAAACACTCGTTATCAGGTCAAGTCAAATCAGGCGAAGGAATGGTATTATGGTAAATTAAATGACACTTTGGGGCCTGTTGATAAGGATGGTAATCCTCGTACTGGTAGTTGGGGAAGACGCTTCATGTACAATGTGATGTCTGGTGGAAAATATGACGAAGCTTGGATAAAGGAAAGCCAGAGTAAGATGGAAGCTAAAAAGGGCGCTTTAGATTCAGACAAAGCTGGAAAAGACTGGAGGTCTGTCGTGAAGGGTGAAGAGCCTAGGGCGGCTTTGTATGCAAAGAAATCCAAGATTAATGAGCTCATGCATGAGCATGAAAAGGTTGTAGAGGGTGAATCTGGTGCAGAGACTTTGAATCGTGCCAATCAGAGGCTTTTGGCTGATAATTTGAGTGCACCAGCTGCTTATGCGCAGTTTGTTACTGAAATGAAGAAGATGATAGATGATTATCAGTTCGATGATTTTTTGACTTCAAATCACCTGGGCGATACTCAGGGTCTTTTGGGATTAATGGCGCAGAAGGGTTTAAAAAAGGATCAGCTTGATAGCATAAGACAGATTATAAATAATAAAGGATATTCTCAAGGGCGTTTGGATTATATCGTGGATACAAGCGTAGAATTGGATCCGAAGAAAATGAAAGAAGCTATTTCAGGTGTGCCAGGTCCTGGCGGTGTCCCTGCTTTACCGGTTGTCCCAGGAACTACTATTCCTAATTATGCTTTGTTTGGGGCTGCATACCGACCAGGTACCCCAACTGTACCCGGAGGAACAGTGCCGTCTTTGCAGGATAAGAGTGTTGCAACTCGACGTGATTATTGGAGTATCAAGAAGCCAGATGAGCAGGCTTCTGCTCATAAGAATGTTCTATTTAGGCTTGGTACTAAAAAATATGGAACCACTGCACAGGTTACAGCTGATCCTGCTCAATATGTACCAATTCCTGCTGGGGTTCCAGATCTGGTTGGTAACGCTGAGCTACTTGGTCATCAAGATGAGTCTCTTGATTTATTATCCAAGCTACGTGATCGTGTTGTCCCGCCCGCCGGTGGTCCATCTATGCCTGGGCCGAGTGCTGTTGGATTAATTGGCAGCATGCCAGAAGATAGAAGAAGATATCTAAAACTCTTGAATTCAGACCCTACTTTGTGGGCTCCTGTGGCTGCTGCACTAGGGACCGGCGCTGGAGGGCGTGGATTAACTGCCGCACAACTTGCTAACATAAGAAGTAATATAAGAGATTTGATTTGAGACTATGGTTTTACAGACACGCACAAATGATTTGATTCAATTAGTAAGGGATAGCCAGTACTTGCCCGACGATGTTAAGACTGGCCTTTTGGCTGTGGAAGAGTGGCCAAGCTGTTCATATATAAGCTTACTTAATTATTTGCAGAATAATACTTTTGGTGCGTATGAGTTGGAGAAGATGTCTGGGGTGGTTTTGTCATTACATACTTTTATTTCTGATTGCAAACGCAAAGATTTTTCGCAGATTATTTCTTTTTTGAAAAATAGTTTACAGGATCCGGATAGAGAATTTGGGAAAATGATTTTGCCGCTCTTGCCAGATGTGCGGGAAGCTTTGGTAAAAAATAATGCACCAAATGAAGCCTGGCAGGCTTTGGTGGAATTTGAAAGCAAGCTTTTTCCTTATTTACCCAAAAAAGAATTGGAAGCAATTGTGGGCACGCAAATGTTGCCATTTGCTAGACTAAAAGATTTTTTACCAGAATTTCGCAAGGCGTATTTGGTGGCAGAGCCAATTTACGATGACGGTATTTGGTGTGAAACTTTTTTGCCATTACTCAAAAAGAATCGAGAAATTTTGGGAAAGAGTTTGTTTGTAGATGAAAAAGAGTTGCCAGCCGCTATCACCAACTGGCTCATTGATTTTGAGAATTTTGTAAAGCAGCCACTGGAAAATGTGCAGTCTTTTGACTTAGTAAAATATATTAATAATTCTTCAAATAGCAAAAATTTATCTGCTGAAGATCGCAAAGTTTTGATGCAGGTTTTGGAGTTTTATATTTGGCTACATAGCCCTTTTGTAACCAGAGAAGACGCAGTGGCTTTGGGCTTGGAGCTGGACAGGAATGCAGTTGTAAGTAGTCAGTTGGTAAATAGTAAGCAGGACATTGCACAAACAACAGATGAAATTTCAAATATCAAATTGCAAATTTCAAATCAACCTCAAAATGTAAATGATAAGACCAGAAGAAATCAAGAGCCAAGACAAAGACTGGATATTAATAAGATAGTTGACGAGCTGGAATTACCTGCTGGTGATGAGGTTTTGGAATTAGAAAGCGGAAAGAAAGTAAGCACTCAGGAGGATATAAAATCTAATGACGTTGCTTTACCAAAGAACCCTTTAAATTTGAAGCCTTTGCCAAGCATGACATCTGATAGGCCTATGGCTGGTAAGGTAAATTCCGTGAAGGCAAATGTGGCAAGTCCGGAGGATTTTGCAGCTCGCCTAGAAGAGATTAAACGGCAAGTGTTAGAAAAGCGTAGACAAGATGAGGCTAATACACCAAAAGGTATGGACGGCGTAAAAAAAGTAGTCGGGTCTAGTGATAAAGATTTAATAATTTGATTTTTTAATTCATGTCTGATCCTTTGGCTCTACAACAAGCGACTGCACTTGTGTCTTCCACAAGGCATTTTTCTCCAGAAGAGGCAATGGAATGGTTGCAGCTTTTGCCTTTGATGAATGACCAACAGCTGCGTGAAGTGGTGCGGATATTGCAGATTATGGAAGAGAAAGAAGGGCTTGTGGGTGGTGCAAAACCAAAGGCTTCGGATTTTTTGCCATCTACTCCTTCGGCTGATTCTGCTTCCTCACCGGATAATGATAAAAAACAAGGAGGTGTCGCAGATGTTTCGTCACCGCAAGTTTTGCAAAAGCCGAAGCGGGTAGTGAGTGGTACGGCTGAAAAAGAAATTCAAAATTTGGACGATGTGTCCAAGCTTTCCCCCGAAGGTCTTCGGGCTTGGGGCGCTGAGGGTATTTTTACTGTTTTAAAGCCTTTGGTAAAAGAGTATGGTTGGCCAGTTGTGAGAGTTGAGATGGAGCAGAGTCCGCTTTTTATTGCTTATGTAGATTCTGGTAGAAAAAATTTGGGAGATACCAGTGTGGCTCTCACGGACTCTCTGGACAGACATGAGTTTGAAACAGTGGCGGATTTGCTTTTGAGGTTGGCTGCTGTTTAGCTAGATTCGTGATACAATTAAAAAAGGCTACTGAAAATAAATAAACTTTTAGAAACCATGCAGTTCAACGTTCCTCAATTTACTGAAAGAGAAGATAGGGTGATAGGACCTTTGACTGTACGGCAGTTTATTATTTTGCTGGCTGCCGGAGGGTTGGTTTTTTTGGCTTATTCTACAACCAAAGATACTGTGGCCACAGTAATCGTTGGGATTTTTGTGAGTTTGCCGGCTTTGATTTTTACTTTTGGAAAATTTAACGGCAGGCCTTTGTATTTGACTATTCCAGTTTTTATTGAGTTTTTGACTTTACCGAAAAAATATATATTTGAAAGGCAAGTTTTTTTGGGGAGTCAGGGTTCTGGTAGTTTGGATGGGGCGCTGCGTACGGATAAACAGTCGGCGAAGAATGTGAAGTTGGTAGAAGGTGCAGATGAGGATGTGCGGTCTCGGCTAGCGAGAATTAATTATCAGCTGAAACAAAGAAAATTGGAAGAAGAAGAATTAATGAGCAAGATTAAGTAAGCCTTGGATTACAAAACAAAATTATATGGCACTGGAAATGCAAGACAAAAGAAAAATAAATGCCAAGCCTACACAAGTGTGGGTGCCTGTTTCTGATATTCGAGACGACTGTTTGGTGATGGCGGACGGTACACTCCGGGCTATTGTGGCAGTCTCTTCTACCAATTTTGATTTAAAAAATCAAGAAGAGCAAGACGGGATTATTTTTTCTTATCAGAGATTTTTAAATTCTTTGGAGTTCCCAATTCAGATTTTGATGCAAAGTAGAAAATTGGATGTCAATGCCTATGTGGAAAAACTAGAAAGGTTGACAGAGAGGCAAACCAACGAGCTTTTGAAAATTCAAGGTAAAACTTATATAGAATTCATAGAAAGATTGGTAGAAAATACCAATGTCATGACAAAGAATTTTTATATAGTCGTGCCGTATAGCCAAAGTATAAATCCAGGTCAAGTGGGTTTTTTGTCTCGGCTTTTTGGATCTGGTAAATTACAGGAAACAGAGGCCAGGCTAGAGAATTTAAAAAAGTATGGTGAGCTCTTGAGCCAGAGAGTGGCATCCGTAACTAGTAATTTGGGCGGCATGGGCGTGCGTGGTGTGAGATTGGATACTCCAGCTTTGATTGAGCTTTTGTATTCTTCTTATAATTTTGAGGCTGCCCCTACGCTAGTAGCCGGCAAGCTGGGCGATTTAAAACTATCGGAGGGAAATAAATAATGTTTTCAATATTTTTAAAACCAGAAGAAGTTGCCAAAAAGCAACAACAAATGGATGAGGTAAAAGCCAAGGCAGAAGCAACCAAAAAACTTGGCGAGCTGCAAAAAATTTACAAAGAGGGTTTAACCACCTTAAAAGATATTATTTCCCCAGCTTCTTTGGAATTGGAAAACGGTTATTTCCAATTGAACGGTAAATTTGGGAGAAGTTTTTTTGTCTTAGCTTATCCAAGGTTTTTGTCTACCAGCTGGCTTTCTTTTGCTTTCAATTCTGAAACAGAATTGGATGTGTCCATGTTTGTTTATCCGATTGATTCTGCGACCATACTAAAAAAACTCAAAAGTAAGGTGGGTGAAATTGGCTCAGAAATGGCCATAAACGAAGAAAAGGGTATGGTGCGTGATCCACAGCTAGAGACTGCTTATCAGGACGTAGAGGGGCTCAGGGACGCTTTGATGCAGGGTACAGAGAGGTATTTTCGTTTTGCTCTGTATTTTACTTTGTATTGTCCAGATTTGAAGGAACTAGACAGAGAATCTGCGATTTTGGAAAGTAGTCTGGGTTCTAAATTGGTTATCACCAAGCGCGCTCTTTTGCAGGCACAGTCTGGTTTTACTTCTACTTTGCCATTGGGTAAAGATGAGCTAGATGTGGGGAATAATTTGAACACCAGCCCACTTTCTACCACTTTTCCTTTTGTTTCTCCGGACCTCACAAGCAACGACGGAATTTTGTATGGGATCAATCGCCACAACAACAGTTTGGTTTTGTTTGATAGATTCAAAATGGAAAATGCCAATAGTGTGGTGTTTGCGAAGTCTGGTGCAGGAAAATCTTACTCTATCAAACTGGAAGTTTTGCGGAGTTTGGTTTTTGGTACAGATGTGATTATTATTGACCCGGAAAATGAATACGAGCATTTAGCACAAGCCGTGGGCGGCACTTTTGTGGGCATTTCTTTGAATTCCAATTCGCGCATCAATCCTTTTGATTTGCCGCACGGGCTAGAAGGTGAAGATCAGGAGGATACCATGAGAAGCGCTGTGGTTTTTTTGCTGGGACTTATGAATTTGATTTTGGGCAAGCTTTCTCCATCTGAAGAAGCGGTTATGGACAAAGCTTTGTGGGAAACTTATGCCAAAAAAGACATCACTGCTAATTCAGATCTGGCAAACGTAACTTTTCCGGTAATGGACGATCTTGTAGAAGTTTTAAATGGTATAGTTGGTGGTGAGGATTTGGCAAAAAGACTGGGTAAGTACACTGAAGGTACGTTTGCAGGTCTACTTGATCAGCGTACTAATGTATTTTTAAACAATCAGCTGGTAGTTTTTTCTATTCGGGATTTGGAAGATCAGCTGCGGCCAATCGCTATGTATGTGGTCTTGAATCATATCTGGAATGTGGTTAGAAGTGAGCTCAAACGAAGAATTTTGGTTTTGGATGAGGCCTGGGTTTTGATGCAGCACGAAGATAGCGCTCGGTTTGTTTTTGGTATAGCAAAACGAGCTAGAAAATATTATTTGGGTCTCACTACCATCACTCAAGACGTGGCAGACTTTATGAGTAGTCCTTATGGTAAGCCAATTGTGACCAACTCTTCTATTCAATTGCTGTTGCGCCAAAGTCCAGCTTCTATAGATATTATCGCTGAGACTTTTGCCTTGACTGAAGGAGAAAAATATTTGCTTTTGGAGAGTGAGGTCGGAGAAGGCATTTTCTTTGCGGGGCTGAAGCATGCTGCGATAAAGATTTATGCCTCTTACATGGAGGACCAGATTATCACGACTGATCCAAAGCAGCTTTTGGAGATCAAAGAACAGCAGGCTCAGATGCAGTAGAATTATCTAGTTGCTAGTTGCTAGTTGCTAGT
>CAZGEB010000013.1:9978-12423 GCA_964524915.1 uncultured Candidatus Saccharibacteria bacterium | reverse complement strand
TTATTTTTATTATCCAATGGCAAGCGGAAGTACATTATCAAAGGATTTGAGAGAATCATCTGCAACTGAAGAGCAAAAGCGATTGGTGAGGCGGATGATTTTGTCTATGGGGGCAGAAAAATTGGCCAAAGCTGCAACTGCTGGAGCTATGCGTGGCGTGGGTGCGGCAACTTTGGCGGCAACCGCACTAGATCAAGACGCTCGTTTTCGTGGGCTGCTTTTGGCTGTGCAGCGGGCTCAGGAGAAGCTGGGTAGATTGCCAGAAGAATCTGAAGTCTTACAAGAAAGAAATGCTAGGGGGGTGTCTAATGATTTAAATACTGAAAGCGGGGATGATTATGAATTTCCTCAATATTTAGATTTGGATGAAACGGGTGGACAATCTTCTGGGTATGATAATGGGGGAGTTTCATCGGAGAATAAAAGTTATTTGACTAATACTCAAGAGGAAAAACCAGCATTATCTGTTGGAACAAGTGGAACAAGCAGTGGTCCTGGGACTGAGGATTCTTCAAATGCGTCTAAGTTGGATAGCGATAATCAAAATAATTCAAATTTTCCAGAAGAGAATCAAAGAGGTGGGCTGGCGCAAAGGGTGGACAATGTTGGTCAAAGATTACAGAATATTGGTCAAAGAGGTGAGCAGCTGTCTAACAAAGTAGATAAATTGGGAAAGAATCTGAAAAAAGGTGGTGAAATTTTGGATGGTGGTTTAAATACGGTGGGCGGTTTAATGGGTGGGCAGTCGGGGAGGGACAATAAGTTGTCTTCTTTTGCTAAACAAGCCGGCAAAGACTCCAATCAAGGTCTTGGTCAACTGGGTGATAAATTCGGAGGTTTGGCAAAAAAAGGAAGTGAGATAAGTAAGAATATTAGAGAAGCGGGCGAGGCAGTTTCTGATTCAAGTAAATTTGTTGATAAGGCAAAAGAATTGGCAAAAAAAGCTCTGTCTAAGGGCGTGGTGGGTTTGTTTGATTTGTGTAAAAGAAAGTCGGTGATAGTGGAGACTGGCGGACTTTCTTTGTTCGGTGTTTTTATTTTTGGTAATTTGGCACTTTTTTCTCCTGATATGAAGTGGTGGTGGAAAATTATAATTGGTGCTTTGGATTTGGCAATTTTTTTGACATTTATGTGGCAAGTGATGTTTTTTGTTTTGATTGCGTGTAATATTCCTGGCGGTGATTTCGCCAAAGAATTGTGTAGCGGGATAAAATTTTGAGCTTTTTGTTTCATAAGCTTTTCTGGTAATTTACAGAGAATATTTATTTCATTAGTCTGAGTCAGGGTAGATTTAATTATTTTCCCAGTTTGTGCTATAATATTTGCATAATATATAGATTTATTTACTTGAAGGATAATAAAAATGATAAATAAAAAAGCTGTTGCGATTTTGGGTGCCATATTATTGCTTATACTTGGTACGGTTGGTTTTTTGTTGTACCAGAGATCCAAAAATAAAACCACTACAGACAATACCACCCCACCTCCAGCCGCTGAAGTGGTAGTGGATCCAAATCCACCACAAGAGCAAACTCCGCCAGCAGAAACTCCGCCAGCAGAAACTCCTCCGCCACAAGATCAAACTCCTCCACCTTCCAATTCTTCTGTTGTAGTAAATAAATTAACGGATTCTGAAGGTCTTTCTCCTGCTATTTTTGTGCAAGGTTATGGTTTGGCTTATTTAAATTCCGAAGGTCAGCTTTACCAAGCTAGTTTGCAGGAAGCCGAAGGTAAAATTCAAGTATCAGACCTACAGGAGTTGGTGATCCCACAGAAATTGGATGTAAAGAAAGTTTTATGGCCAGACGCGGGTAATAATTTTATTGTTCAGAGAATGGAGAGTGGCCAAGAACGTTTTAGTATTTATATAAGTGACCGTGGCGAATTTGTAGATATGCCATCCAAGGTTACTTATATGAACTGGATGCCTGGCGGCCAAGAGATTTTGTATGTCTGGTTTGATGGGGGGAAGAGTACTTTGAATATTGCTAATGCTGATGGTAGTAATTGGAAAAAATTGGTAGATTTTTGGGAGCCTGATAATTATATTTCTGTTTCTCCAGACGGCAGAAGAATTGCTTTTTATCAATCCCAAAATCAAAACGAGCCAAATAAATTAAATGTGGTGACCATTGATGGAAAAGTTTTTAAATCAGTGGTAAAAGAAGGGCATAATTATGGGGCGATGTGGAGTCCGGATAGTAAAAATATTTTGTATTTAAGAAGGACTATTGGTGGGGTAAAAACTTTGTGGGTAGTAAATTCTAATACTGGTGAAGCAAGAGATCTGGGAGTAGAATTGGCATCGCTCGACAAAGTTGTCTGGTCACAGGACAGTCGGTCTATTTATGCTGGTGGTTCTGTTGGTGGCGGTTCTGAGCAGTTGCATAAAATTGATGCGCAGAGTGGTCAGCGTACGTCCTTGGATTTGTCTATTCCTAGTGA
>CAZGEB010000013.1:4963-9878 GCA_964524915.1 uncultured Candidatus Saccharibacteria bacterium | reverse complement strand
TGTGGCGAGTGGAATACCCTTTCTGAAAAAAGAATGAGTACGCCTAGAAAACTGACTAGTAGTGCTAGTGCCGCAAAACCAGTTAGACTGCATGAGGCTGAAAATGCTGGGACCACGAGATTCTCTAGTCAATTTTCCGAATTTGATTTGGTTTTGGGTGGTGGTTTTGTTACTGGCGGCCTGGTACTTCTTGGTGGAGATCCAGGAATTGGTAAATCTACACTGGCTTTACAATCAGCTTTGGCTATGCAAAAAATTGGCCAAAGAGTTTTGTATGTCTCAGGTGAAGAATCAGCCTATCAAATAAAGCTCCGGGCGGATAGAATAGACAAAAAAACTGATTTGGAAGTTTTAAGCGAAACAAATTTAGAGAGTATTTTGTCTGTACTAGAATCTCAAACTCCGGATTTGGCGATCATAGACTCTATTCAAACTATTGTGAGTGACCAAGTCAATGGTGTGGTGGGAGGGGTGAGCCAAGTTTCTTTTGCAACCAATAGTTTGATGCGTTTTGCCAAGCAAAGTGGTACTACATTACTCATAATTGGCCACGTGACCAAAGAAGGCATGTTGGCTGGTCCTAAAACTCTAGAGCACATGGTGGATACAGTTTTGTATTTAGAGGGCGAAAGGTTTACCTCGCTTCGTTTACTGCGTTGTATCAAAAATCGTTTCGGCTCAACTGGAGAAGTGGGGGTTTTCGAAATGTTGGAAACTGGGCTTTCTGAGGTCAAAAATCCTGGAGCTTTATTTTTGGAGCACAGAACTTCCGGCGTGGCAGGTACGTGCGTAACAGCTATTTTGGAAGGTAATAAAGTTTTGCTTTTAGAAGTACAGGCTCTGACAAATCCCACCAGTTTTGGGTACCCCAAAAGAGCGGCTTCGGGATTTGATACTAATCGTCTACAACTTCTCCTTGCTATCATGGAAAAAAGATTGGGTGTGAAAGTGTCTTCCCAAGATGTATATATCAATGTAGCTGGCGGGTTTCAGTTAGATGAACGAGCCGCTGACCTACCAGTTGTCCTGGCTGTGCTGTCCAGTTTGAAAAATAAAGCATTGCCAAGTGAGCTCGTGGCTTTTGGAGAAGTGGGGCTGGCTGGGGAAGTGCGTGGGGTGACACAAATAGATAAAAGACTCAAAGAAGCTGGCAAGCTTGGCTTTTCAGAAATTATTACAGCCAAAAATTTCAAGTCCGCCGGAGACTTGAAAATTAAAGCCATTAAATTTATCAGTGAATTAAAAGAGTGGATGTAAAATCATTGAATAAGAATCAGCACAATTGAACAAAAATGATAAAAAATTTTTAAAATAAAAATCAGGCAGTCAAAAATTTTACTCCAAGTGCAATTCTTCGCTCAAAGGCTGCGATAAGCGCAGTAATTCTGGGTAATTTGAAAGGCTGGGGTTTTCAGTGATTAAGTCTAGCGCGGCAAATTTAGCTTTTTCTAAGACTTTGAAGGTTAAATATTGGCCGTATTTGAAATCAAAGCCAGTTTGGTCGGTGCCAAACAGTGATCCAAATCCTCGAGTTTGCATATCAAACTCGGCCAAGGCAAAGCCGCTGTCGGTTTTTGCGAAGAATTCTAAACGCTCATTTTTGTCATTGCGAGGAGCTCCGCTTTGAGAGCGACGCGGCAATCCAGAAAACGAATCACTGGATTGCTTCCCGCCTGCCAAAGACTGGCAGTGGCGGGCAGGCGTCGCAAAGCCTTCTCGCGATGACAATGCTGATTTATCTTTATCACTGGTAAATAAAAGACAATACGATTGGTATTCACCCCTACCTACGCGGCCACGCAGCTGGTGAAGTTGTGCTAATCCAAAGCGCTCGGCTCCTTCTATTATCATCACAGAGGCGTTTGGTATGTCTATACCGATTTCAATTACAGAAGTTGCAACCAAAATATCAATTGCTTTATTTTTGAAATCCGTCATGGTTTGGTCTTTGTCTGCACCTTTCATGCTGCCGTAAACCAGCCCAAGCTTGAAATTTTTAAAGACGGTTTTTTGTAAGTGCTCAAATTCTGCTTTCACAGATTTGACCTGTAGCTTTTCCGACTCTTCCACGAGTGGGGTAATGATAAAGGCTTGTCTGCCAGAAGTAATTTCTTTTTTGATAAATTCATAAGCGCCCAGCCTTTTTGCTTCCGGTACTACCCAAGTTTTTATGGGCAGTCTAGATTTTGGTAGCTCGTCAATGGTGGAAATATCTAAATCTCCGTATATGGTCAAAGCCGCTGTTCTAGGTATTGGCGTGGCAGTCATAGAAAGTAGGTGTGGGGTCCAGTTTGTTTGCCCATCTATGTTGTCAGCTTGTTTGAGTAGCAGGCTTCTTTGGGCTACTCCGAGTCTGTGTTGCTCGTCTATGATCACCAAAGCCAGATTTTTAAATTTAACTTTTTCTTGTAGCAGGGCGTGTGTGCCAATTATAAATTCTACTTCTCCGTTGGCAATCTGCTTGATTAGTTGCGGTTTGGTTACATTATCATTATTTACTAAATGAAAATTCCTAGTTAGTAATCCTGTATTTGAAATTTGAAATTTGAAATTTGAAATTGCAGTTTGGACACTACCCATGTGTTGTTTGGCGAGTATTTCAGTTGGCGCCAGCAGTACCACTTGAAAGCCTTCTTTGATAATTTGTAATGCTGCAAGCAGTGCCACGATAGTTTTTCCACTGCCCACATCTCCCATGAGTAGGCGATTCATGGGGTGCTTGCCTTCCAGGTCTTTACAAATTTCCCAAAGGCTTTTTTTCTGTGCTTGTGTAAGAGTAAATGGCAGTCTTGATAAAATATTTTTAATATTCGCGATATCTGGGGCTGTATTTGGGGCCGCGTGTTTTTGTAATTCTATTTTATGAAGTTTTAGAGCCAGTTGCTGAATAAGCATTTCTTCGAAAGCTAAGCGTTCTTGAGCTTTGGTAATGGCTTCTTTTGAGGTAGGGAAGTGTAGTTCTTTGATTGCGTCTGCTTTGTTTGGGATATGATATTTGGCACGGATATTTTCAGGGACAATGTCCGTAATTTCTTCAGCTAGTGGTAGGGCGCTATTTACCAAAGTTCTAAAAGTGCGACTGTAAAAAGTTTCTGGAAGTTTGTAAATGGGCACCAACCTTCCTGTGTGTAGATTATGGTCGGAGATCTTTTCTTGAATGGGGTTGATTAATTGCAAACCTCTGTATTGTTCTACTTTGCCAGACAAGAAAACCTCGTCTCCGGCTTTCAAAGTTTTTGCCATGTAGCCTTGGTTAAACCAAGTAACTTTCAGTTGTCCGGTCTCGTCACCCACCACAGCTTCGGCTAGCATTCTTCTAGTTTTCCATACAAGGCGAGAAGAAATACTTTTTACCGTTACTTTTAATGTCACGGTCTCTCCTGGCCGCACATCTTTTATGAAGTTAAATTTAGAAAAATCTAAATACCTTCTGGGGTAGTATTCCAAAAGGTTTTTGACGGTCAAAATCCCCAAAGCCTTCAAGTGTTTTTGTGTGCTCGGGTGAATTTTGCTCAGGTTGGTTACCGGCTCGCCAATATTCATGCTTTTATGGTAGCATAAAAAATCTCCCAAATTGGGAGATCTTGATATTCGTTTATTAGGTTTGTGCCGTAATTATATTTAATTTATGGTGTTCCCAGTAGGAATCGAGCCCGCATTTTAGCCTTCCGCCGTCGCAAGGCTATGGCGGACATGGCCGGAATACTGGTGACCTCGGCTGGAATCGGACCAGCGGCCTTCTCCTCCGGAGGGAGACGCTCTAATCCACTGAGCTACGAGGCCGTTTGGTGGTCATTATTTACTTTACAGTCTCGCCTTATGTGCAAACCATTGAGAGAAAGTGGGTCCCGGGGTTGCATGCTCTGGCAAAATTTGTAGTAAAAATTCTCTGATCGGAGCTGGGTCTTGTTCGTGTAGCTCTACCACCACAACACGATTGAGCCTGATGGTGGTTTCTACGTTTAGAGTTTTGTGCCTGCCATCATCTACAATCCAAAATTGTTTGATATGACGGTAGGGGATATGTAAATCACTGACTTTGATGCCAGTGTTGGTTATGTGCAAATCTATGGTATCGGGTTTCCTTCTGGTTATGATACCAGCCAGGATACCTATAACCACTGTTGTGGCGACGCCAAAGTAATCCTGTTTCCAAATTTGTACACTACCAAGAGCCACCACTACGATTAAAAGTCCTACATACCACCAAAAGCCCTTGGGGTAATGTTTGTATTCTGGCGCTTGCCAAGAAATTATCGGTGTTCCATGAGTGTCCATATTTTTATATTTTAATTTGTAGTTTTAAAAAGTTTGTAAAATCACGCATTTCTTTTTGATAGCGTTTCATGTTCTGCTCTCGTAGTTTTTTTGAATTAATCTCTTGAAACGCTAGTCCTTGAGATTGCAGCCTTCCGTAGTCTAGTCCCCATGTATGGATGATCAGCCTCTCATCAAATTTTGGTGTGCGAGTTTTATAGAATTTTTCTAAGTACGGAAGTAGTTTTTTGGATTCTTTTAAGTTGGCTTTGCAAATTATTTTATTTATTTCCTTAATCTTTTCTGGATCGTCTGTTTTTATAATTTTGTCTCTTTTTTCTTTTAAAGTATATATTTGCAGGGATTCTATATCTATATATGGGGCAGCATATGCCCAGTTTGCGTGCCCTTCGCAAGAGGCTGTTGTGTTTATCCGTAAGGCGTTCAGAGCAATTACAGTTTCGCGTATGCCCTTGTCTATGGGTTTGCCTAGGTTGTCAACCACAGAATCAATCTTTTTGGAGTATTTCAACCAAATTAATTTTTTCTTCGGTGATTGCATGTGTAAATATTTGGAGGTATTTTTAATACACGATCACAACATAACATCTTTTAGTGTCTCTAACAGCTTAAGGTTATAGGTGACACACTTCGCTAT
>CAZGEB010000013.1:0-4863 GCA_964524915.1 uncultured Candidatus Saccharibacteria bacterium | reverse complement strand
GAAGCTTTAGCGAAGTGTGGCGGAGAGGCAGGGATTCGAACCCTGGGTCCAGTTTAAGCCGGACAACTCCTTAGCAAGGAGTCGCATTCGACCACTCTGCCACCTCTCCAAGTTTGATTAAAAAACTTAATCTCATTTTATCTCAAAATAGCCTTATAGTCAAAAAAAGACAATTTAGTGTATTATATAGAGGTGCTAGGGCTTACGCATTTGATGTTTTATTCCTCCCCCTTGATGGGGGAGGCTAGGAGTGGGTGATAAAAAGCTAAATATTTTGCATGTTTACCCCTCACCCTAACCCTCCCCCCGGAGGGGGTCAAATGCGTAAGTCCTAAGTGTAACGATTTGTCTGCTATATTCGTCTATATGATTGACGGGAGTAAAAATCTGAAAAACTTAGTAGAAAAAGCCAAAAAAGGGGACAAGGACGCTTTTGGGGATTTGTACAATCTTCACTTTGGGGCTATTTATGGCTATATTGCCAGAAAGGTCAGCCCGCCGGAGACGGCAGAGGATATAGCGGAAGAAGTGTTTATAAAAGCCTGGCTGTCTGTCGGTAGCCTTTCTCATAGTGAAAAATTTGTTGCCTGGCTGTACATGATAGCCAGAAATCAGATTACAGATTTTTATAGAAAGAACGCTAAATATTCTCAGGATGTCAACATAGATGATTTTGTGAATATCAAAGCTCTAGGTCCTAGTCCAGAAGAAACAACTGGAAATAGTGAGACTAGAGAAAGTGTGAGTAGGGCTTTGGAAAAATTATCAGCGGATTATAGAAGCGTTTTGGAATTAAAATTTTTACAAGATTTAAGTACAGAAGACACGGCAAAGATTTTGGGTAAATCAGTTGGTAATATTCGAATTATGCAACTGAGGGCTTTGAAAAAGCTCAAAAGTATTTTGGAAGAAGAACATTATGAAGACCTTTAGTAAATTCAAAAATAACCTATCTACCTACTGGCAAGCTAGGCGCTTGGACAGAAGCTTGAAAAATAGCGAGATTTTTGAATTGGGTGAATTGCAAAATACTGTAAAGTCCCTAAAAGCATTTGCGGAAGGTCAAGATTTGCAAAAAGTGGGCGTTCAGAGAAAATATTTAGCGACTGCCACCCCTACTTTTCATCAAAGTAATTTGGCTTTGTGGCTCAAAGTTGGCGAGGTTGGGTTTGCTTCTGCTTTGCTAATCCTAGTTGTTTCTTTTGTGGCAGCAAGCGAGCCAGGTGAGGCGTTGCATCCATACAAGACAGCAGCCAAGCAGTTTAGAATCACCTTGTCTCCGAGTGCAGAGGATAGAGCTAGGGCTTCTTTGAGTATGGCTAGAGAGCAGCTTTCTGCTACCAAAGAAATTTTAGTCAAAGAAAATGAGACGCCAGAAAAGAAGAGGGCGGCTGTGGCAGAATTGACTCGCCAGACCAAGTCCGTTATAGAGCGAGTTTCCAAGGCCACAGAAAATACTCAAAATGCGAGTAGTGTGGAGAAGGAAAAACTCATCCAGGATTTGTCTATTTTGGCATTGGATCAGTTAGAAATGGTCAGGACGGTGAGCGCAGACTTGGCTACTCAGGATACCGCAGAATTGGTAAAATCAGCCACAGATAATGCTGAGGCTATAGCTAAAATATCTCAAGTTTTGGCAGTGTCAGGGGAACCTAAGGCTGTTGATAAAAATGGTGCTGAGCCAGTAAACGGTGTGGTAAAATTAGAGGGAGATGCTGCTGCTGTGGAAAATGGAGGCACTGCAAAGGTGGCGGGTAATCCGGAAAAAGCCTTATCTGTGCCAGTTGATTTGGGTGGCGGGGAAGAGGAGATTGCCCCAGAAATTAGCACTGGATTTATTCCAGAGCCAGCCACAGAAAACGCTGATTTTTAGTAAATTGATTTTTGCCCGTAAAAATTTACGGGCTTGAATCGGCAGACTAAACTTAGCCGAAACAGATAATTACAAAGACGACCTAAATCTAGAGTAAGGGTCGTTTTTGTTTTGACTTGGTCGCTATTTGTTGTTATTATTAATGAGGTGGCTGTATTTGATCAAAAGCTTGATCTTTGAGGAGAGGTCGCATAGCCCCAAAGGGGACCCTTCGGGTTGGTCTAGTGCTCAATGTAGATATATGTACAATGTTTATATCTTAAAAAGCATTCGTCAAAAAAGATATTATATTGGTTGTACGGAAAATATAACCAAGCGCCTCAATGAGCACAATATAGGCAAAACTAAATCAACAAAACCTTTTGCCCCGTGGAAGATTATTTATACAGAAACATATGAGGATAAAAAAGAGGCTTATAAAAGGGAATGGCACTTAAAGCATCCTAAAGGTTATTTAGAAAAACTAGCAATTATAAAAAGATATGGAGAGGTCGCATAGTGGTCTAGTGCGGTAGTCTTGAAAACTACTGTGTCGCAAGGCACCGAGGGTTCGAATCCCTCCCTCTCCGCCACTTATATTCCTGTATCCAATAGTTAAAAAGCCATGGATTTTGATTCGTTGAGGAAATTCATTTTTGAAGCCAGTAGGTCAACCTATGCATCTGGTGATGAGACTGTAAAACAGAAACAAGATGATGGTTCGACCACCATTGAATACAAGAGGGGGGTGTATAAGTATCACGATAATTATTTTGGTGGTGAGCCTTATGGTGGTAGGGAGGTTGTATTTTTAGAAAACAAGCCAGTTTGGATGATGGTGTATTATGGTTTAGTTTTTGACCATAAAGAAAAGGGCGATGTTTATAATTTTCTCATGAAGGCACTTTCTAATTCAACCCTTGACATGCCTTACAGAGGACCTGCTTTTTACGAGAATAGTGTTTGGAGCTATGAGAATAATATGTTTGGTGACATTGATCGCTTTTCTGGGACTGAGAAAATTTTTAAAGGAGGGCATTGTGTTTACGAGGCTAGTTATATAGGTGGTTTGGTGGATACTTGATAAAATATTTGTCGGTTTTGATTATTAATTAGGTATTTTTTTAGTAGCAGTATCAAATTTAATCTTTGGAGAGATGGCTGAGCGGTCGAAAGCAGCGGTTTACTAAACCGCCGAACTCGAAAGGGTTCCCAGGGTTCGAATCCCTGTCTCTCCGCCAGTGATATTTTTGGCACTCGTTGGTGGAAATATTATTGGTTTGATTATTACGTTAATTTTTCATGATAACTAGGGCTGCTATTAAAACTTCGGGTGGAAGAATTTATATCGGAAGTGAAGGTGGGCGGCACGGGGACATAATGAAAGAAAATGTTTTGGCTGGTCATGAAGAAAATTTCCATGGTGTTATTCAGGGTTTTTGGACGCAGGATGGAAGATTTGTAGATAGAGAGGAAGCTGCAAGGATTGCCTTAGAAGCTGGGCAGACCGCAGAACTTATAAGTCCATTATTCAGCGAAAATATTTTTTGAATATCTGTGGGCTTTTAATTTGTAAAATAAATATTGGATTTTTGTTAATTCTGAATGCGTAATAAGAAGATTATTTTAATTGGTGGGGCGGCGGGGACGGGAAAGACGACTTTGGCCAAAAAGTTGTCTTTGGAAATGGGTGTGCCCTGGATTTCTACGGATCAGATTCAGGCGGTAGTAAAAAGCGCTATGGGTGAAACGTGGATAGAATTTGGTGAGGGCTTAAGCGCTGAAGAGGTATTTCAAAAAGAAATTGAAAGGTGTGAAATAGTCTGGCGTGGAGTGTTGGCTTTTATAAAGCATTTATATCCTTGGGATGCTTGTGTGATTGGCGATTTTGCCTCATTTGGTTGAAAGAGATTTGGTGGGCGATAAAAATGTGCGGGCGGTGTTTTTATGTTATGAAGATACTGGAAAAATTACTGAAGTGGTTTCTGGGAGAAGTACGCAAGTCTTTATAAAAACTAAGACTGAAGAACAGCAAAAGTTTAAAGTCAGAGAAATTTCTCTTTTTAATGATTTTATCAAATCATCTGCCGAGAAGTATGGGATGGAAATTCTTTCTTCAAAAAAGGACCACAGCTCTATTTTTTAGCATGCTGGGTGTCTAAACTAAAAGTAAATTTTATGGGATTTGAAAACAATAATGAGTTTGGGCTAAGGGAAAAACAGCCGAGATTTAATAGTGTCACTTTTAGTGAAGATCACTTTGGACAAACAAAAACAGCCGTGGGTACTGATGAGGTGGTGGTGGAGCTTAATGAATGGTGGGCGCGTATTTGTCTTGAGAATAAAATTAATAATCCCGACGATAGAAGGTTAAAAAACATTGATTATTATATATTTGAATTGGGTAAAAATGCTTTAGAGCACGCCGGTGGTGGAGAGATAAAAGTACTTTTTGGAATAGGTAAAATAACCGTAATTGTCACCGATCAAGGTCCAGGTTTTGAAAATCCTAACGATGATATTGAGGCGCTGCCAGAGCATGGATTGTCAGAAGTTAAAAAGTTTTCTGATGAATTTATGATTGAAACAAATGGTAGAAGGTTTACAAAAATTCCTGGTAAAAGAAAACTTGTGGTTACGGAAGATACCAGAGTTGTGCATGGTACACGGATAACATTGGTCAAAAAGGTGATTTTATAGTCATTTGAGATTGTTGAAATACGTAATTATCCATCAGGAAAAACCACGAAATTGTTTTTTGTTTTGATCTGAGTCTTTGGATGGAGCTGTGGTTTGAATAATAGTTATGGGTATCGAAGTTATTGGTAATAATAATTTTTGCTATCTTGGATGGTGATAAAAGATTTTGGACATGCTTAAAAATTATTTTATGGAAAAATTGCGTGACTCTACTTTGTTGTTTTTGGTGAAAAAAGATGCTACTGGAAAGATTACAGAGATTTGTCTTGCCATGAAAAAGCGGGGTTTTGGTGCTGGTAGATGGAACGGGG
>CAZGEB010000012.1:0-21238 GCA_964524915.1 uncultured Candidatus Saccharibacteria bacterium | reverse complement strand
CGGAGAAAAAAACAACAGAGCAAAAAGAAATGGAGAAAAATGAACTCCATGAGCTTTTGGCTGCAGTTGGTAATGAAAATAAAATGGTTGCTTTGTGCCAGAATTTTATTACATGGGAGGAAAAAGGTCTTTTAGACTCTTCAGAGTGGAAAGGAATGTTAGACGATGTAGAAGATAAGGATTTGCAGGTTTTGGGTCGGCATTTGTTTAATTTATCTGAAAAACTACAGTCTGATAGTGAAAAAGAAAAAGACCGCGAAGCGGTGAGATTTGTTTTGGGTAAAATTGTAGACCACATACCAAATTTGTTTGATTTTGGCAAGCCTAAAACAAAAAAAGATATCAAGGGTGATGCCAGCAAGCAAGATGGCCTTAAGAACTTCGGAGGTGCGAGCCACCTTATTCCTTTAGAGGAATTTGCAGATGGTGAAAAAAATTTAAACGAGAAAAAGGAAGCCACCGCCGATGAGTTCAAGGAAGAGTGGAAAGCTTTTATACAATTGTTGAAAGAGTGGGGGGAAGTTAAGCTGGAAGAGGAAAAACTTGATTTAGCAGAAGAAATAGCCTCTAGTTGTATAGAAATATTTAAAAATGGTGGAAAGGAAAAGATCAAGAAGTTTCGTCTCGAGTCAGGTTTTAATTTACCAAAGATTAGGGTTAAGGCTCTAAATGTTGTCGCCCAAGAATTACAAGAGGCATATTTTGATAATTTGGAAAATAGCGAAGAGTATAAGGCGGTTACTGATATGCTTGCTCTCTTGATGATGCCTAAGGGAGTATTGAAGACAAATGAAGCAATCCGTCAAAAGAAAAAAGGATTTGAGGCTGCGACTAGTAAAGAGTTATTTGAAAAAGAAAAAAGTCTGTTTGATAGTTTTGGTAAGCTTGTGGAAGAATTAAAAGCGGTGAAGGGAATGACCCATAAGAACCTCACTGCAGATTTATTTAAAAAAATATTTTCTGAATGCACAAGTTTGTCCGAGGCTGTTTTAGAATTAAAGAAAGAGGGTGTAGATAGACCATTTGTGGATGCCAGCTATTATCACAGTAGAGTCTTGATTAATGTATTGGAGGACTTAAAAAAATTTGACATCAGGTCATTTCGTTCCGCTGTTCCTATTGATTTTAATAAAACCAAAGATGTTTTTCAGAGTTTAAAAATAACCATTGAGGATGAGCTAAGAGAGCGAGATAATGTTTTAGATTTAGGTGTGGAGACGCCTCTTTCAGAGGTTAATTCGGTAAATACGAATGAAGTTAGTATAGACAAAAGAGAAATTGAAATAAATCAAGAGCAGGTAAGACGGTTGGGTCTTTTAGCGGTAGATATAGCCGGAGCAGATGAAGCAAGTCTTCGTGGGCTTGTAAGCTTTAGAGTGCCTGCAATATCCTCGCAGCTTTTTGGTGAGGGGTTGGAAAAAAAAGTGCCAGAGAAAACCATTGCCTCTTTGGCAGAGAAGCTCTCCAGAGAGTCATGGGATGATGAGGCCAAGGAAGCTTTGATAAGAATTTCTAAGAGACTTGCTCAAAAGAGGGAATTATCTACAGATCTGGTTATTTTATTGCTTGTAAAAACTGGAGAGCTTTTGCGTCAAGCTGTGGAAAAGCAAGGTGATTCTGTGGTTGTAGAAGAATTACCGCCTCTACCACCAGTGCCCCCAAGGCCTACAGGTATCACCACAGGTGATTTTAATAAAAATTTTAAGTTCGTTAGAGATACTAGGCTGGCGGCAGAATCAGAACTACCTAGTGTAGAAAAGTTGCGAAGAGAGTTTTTGAAAAATCCAAATATAGTATTGGCTTTGGCGAAGGCAAACGAAGGGGGTGCGATACTCACCCTGGATGTTTGTCGTGAGTTTGGTATAGTCGCCGTGGATGCCGAGAAGATTAAAGAATGGCTCTTGGAAAATAAAATTGTTTTTAAAGAAAAAGAAAGTGATGCTTTGCATTACTTTAAACCAAATGAATTGTCCCCGGAAGTCAAAGAAAACCTGAAACAGGCTTTGAATGGAATTCTATCAGAATTAAAGAAAAAAGGCAGGAACAATGTGGGTGAAGCAGAAAATCGCTTGATTTTAAATGCTATAGGGGTACTTCAAAAACTTGGTCTGAGGTTTGAATATAGTGAAAATATTGCTGTGGTTAAGCAAGATGCGGTTGCGGAGTCAATTAAACCAGAAGAAGAAAAGGCAAAAACCATAGAATCAAAAACATTTTCCACCCAATTTATAGAAACAAAGATCAGGAGCCTTCTTGTCTCTAGTGACAATATTAAAGAAATTAAAAAGCTTGAAGTGACGAGTGGTGGCGGAGAGATGACTTTAGATTTAGAGGTGGCGGCTGGTCCTTTGAGTTCAAGGGTTGGTGTAAGGGCGGTTCTTGAGAGTAAGGCGGGTAGTATTGTAGTTAAAGATCACAAAATTAATGCTAGTTGGGCAATAAAAGGAACCGTAGAAAAACTTTTAGTGCCAAAACTAGATGAAGTTTCAGGATTTCTGCAGTCTTATATAGAAAAACAAGAGAATAAAAAAGTTGAGAAGATGGAAATTGTAGATGGGCAGCTTGTGGTTAGATTTAAAGAGTAAGTATGGAAATTTGTAGATCATGGGTCGTTTGAAAATCGTTTATTAGTTTATGGTGTAGATTGTTAAGGTTTTGGTTTAGAAGAATTATACAAAATAGCATTATGGTGGAAAGATATTCAAATACAGGAGTTGGTTTTAATAAAGAATAAAAGCAACTACTTGCGAATTTTTGGGAAGAGGGTTTTGGTGATGGGAAGGTCGGCTTGCAAGTCTTGGGGTCAAATTTGAAGGTTAGCCACAGGGCTGCAGGAGAAGCAATAGAATTTAATGAAAATCCGATAAAATATGTTAAAAATACATATACAGAAGTCAAAAGATTTTTTACAGAAATGTCTTTTCCTGTATTTAAATCAAAAATGTCTGATATGACAGAGCGCATAGAGAAAGGTCTGAATGTTTTAAAAACCAATTATATAGATATATTGGAAAAAGATTTACAAGAAGATAAATCAGATGGAATAGTTAGTATGTTGTCGAGGCGGGCTAAATTCGCTACATTTTCTATAGACTTAAATAGATTTTTTGAAAGAGATAAAACTTTTATATTGGGTGATTTGCATAGAGTATTGCTGCCAAAGCTGGCAACTGGACTTAATAATGCCAAAATTAATCCAGCTTTAAGAGGTAGGATAGAAAATGTTTTTGCAGAAATAGATTCATTTGCTGGAGATTATTCTCGGGCTTATAAAGATGACTACCGAGTTGGCACAGAAGACAAAGAAAAATTAGCGACTGCTCTTGGTATGTTAAAATTGTATTATGGCAATTATACAAGGGTGCTTGAGAAATTGCAGGGCATTGTGTCAGAGTTAGAAGAAATAGATTAGTTTTATGGATGATTCACATTTAAATTTGCAAACTTTGCTTTCTCCGCTGACAAAAGACGAAGAGACACAGGCGAAGTGGGCGGAAGTGACGCAGCTGCTTGAAGCTTTGGCTTTGAGTGAGGAGGAATATTTGGCTTTTTTGCAAAATACACAGCATCTTTTGCAAGATTTATTGAAAAATGAGCAAGCAGTAAAAGATGAGGTGGGCAAACTCGCGGCGAGGAAGAAATTAAGTGCAAATCCTTAATCTTTAATCCTTAATCTTTGACAAAAGGCATGGATTCCAGCATTTTCCTAGAGCAAAAAAATTTGGAATAGCGTTTTGGACTATTACAAATATTCTCCTATTATGATGATTATTAATCGAGCATTCAGCCGTGCGTTTGAGTATTGAAGTTTAGTGATTAAAGTATGATATAATAAAAATATCAGTATTTTCCCATAGTCCTAAAAAGACTTTTGAAATACAAATAAACAAAGAAATATAAAATTATGGACAAACTTTCTAACCTGGCGCTAGTCCAGCAAATGCTTGATAGTGCTGAAAAAAGCATACAATCAGCCAAACATTTACTTCGTGAATCTCTAGGCGGGGCAGTTGCTCCAACTGTGAGTCGCCCTATTTTATCCACAGATGCCACAGGGGCGATGACTATCACTGGTGGTACAGGTGTGGGTAAAGTTATAGAGGGTGCTTTTGATGGACAAAACATGATCGGTCCAGATGGCAGACAATATCCTGTGCCAGCTAATTATGCCTCAAAGAGTAAATTGATTGAGGGTGATGTTTTGAAGCTTACCATAGCCGATGACGGGTCTTTCATTTACAAACAAATAGGCCCCATTGATCGTAAGAAGATTATCGGTGTGCTAGCACAAGACGAAAGGGGTGACTATAAAGTAGTGGCTGAAGGAAAGCCTTACAAGGTACTTTTGGCATCTCTTACTTACTTCAAAGCCGAGCTTGGCGATGAAGTGGTTTTGGAAGTCCCAACTGAAAAGCCTTCTGTGTGGGCTGCGGTGGTGAATGTGATCAAGAAAGGCGAGGGTGGAGGAAGTGGTTTGTCGTCTTCACTGCTAGATACAGATTCTGCTAGTCACCCAGCTGATGATGAAATGTTTGATGAAACTCCTTCTGCAGCCCCTGTGATGCAGCCAGAGGATGAGGAACTGTAACTTACTTGCTTTAAAAGGTTTGCATGACTGAAAATATTTCCACAATAAAAGAATCTTCTTTTTTGGGTTTAGAAAAAGCGACTGTTCTGCAATTAACCAGGTTTGTGGCGATTGGTGCTTTAAACACCTCGCTAGATTTTTTGATTTTTAATTTACTTACTACTTATTTTGGAGTAAATTTTGGTGGTTGGTTGGTGGTGATAAATATAGTGGGTTTTGTTTTGGCCTTGATTCACAGCTATTTATGGAACAGGGGCTGGACCTTTGCCGGTAGTGAAGATATCAAGCAGACTTTTTTGAAAGCGTCTGGGCTACTTTTTTTGGCTATAGCGGTTTTGGCTATAGCAGTTTTGGGTTCAAAATTTGGTTTGTCGCCTCTTGGGTTTTTGATAACATTGGTTTTGTTTATTTTGTTTGAGTTTTTGTTTTGGCGTGGGTTTGGTATACATTTGCAACCGGAAAATAAATCTTTTGCCGAATTTTCTAGGTTTTTGGGGGTGAGTTTAGTTGGCCTAGGTATAAATTCCGGAGTGCTTTTGGCTTCTGCGTATCTTTTGATTCCTTTTAGTGGGATGATCGGAGGAGATGGCTTGGTAAAAAATTTAGCCAAAGCCGCAGCTACTGGTTTTTCATTGATTTGGAATTTTATTGGGTACAAGATTTTCGTGTTTAAAAAATAGTTTTTTGCATTTCTAAAATCCCTAGATTTGGCCTATTTGGGTGAAAGTTTGGGGTTTTTATTTTTGCTTGGTTTTTGCTATATTAAATTAGGTGCGGCATTTTCGGACATTAAATTTTGTAGTTAATCATATGTCAGTTTTATACCAAAAATACAGACCGACAAAATTTTCTGAGGTGGTTGGGCAGTCTCACATTATCCAAACCTTGAAAAATGCCCTGAAAAATGATCAAGTGGGGCACGCTTATGTTTTTTGTGGCAGTCGTGGTACTGGCAAAACCACAGTGGCTAGAATATTGGCAAAGGCTGTGAATTGTAAAAACTTACAAGACGGTGATGTGTGCCTGAAGTGCGACGCTTGTACTTTCGGTGTAAATTTAGATTTATCAGAGATTGATGCAGCTTCGTATACTGGAGTGGATAATATTCGGGAGATAATTGAGCAGTCTAGGCTGTTGCCTTCTGTGGGCAAGAGACGTGTTTATATCATAGATGAAGTGCACATGCTTTCAAAGGCTGCTTTTAATGCGCTTTTGAAAACTTTGGAAGAGCCACCGAGTCACGTTTTGTTTATTTTGGCCACTACTGAAATAGGCAAGGTTCCAGCAACTGTGCTGTCCCGTAGTCAGAGGTTTGATTTTTGGTTGCATTCGCAAGAGGCCGTGTTGTCACAGTTGGAAAGCGTGTTGAAGGCAGAAGGTGGAAGTTTAGACCATGGCGTACTACAAATGGTGGCCAAGGCGTCTGGTGGGGGACTTAGAGATGCTTTGACTTTGCTTGGCCAGGTGATGGCTTTGGGTGAAGGGGTTGATGCCGAACAAGCGGCTAGATTTTTGGGGCTTCCCAGCAGAAACACTACCATGAATTTGCTGAATTTGATTGTTTTAGGAAAGAATTCTGGTGTGGTGAGTTTGTTTGATACCTTAGAGCAAGATGCTGTGGATTTCAAAGCTATGACAGCGGACATTTTAGACGTTCTGAGAGAATCTATAGAGTGTCTCTTTTCTGGGAAAGCTCAGTCACTGGATGCTCAAATTTCTTTGCAGGATTTGTCTTATGTTGTGCGTTTATTTATGAGGGCTTACAAGGAAATCCCTTCTTCTCCGGAAGCGAGTTTGCCTGTTTTTTTGTCGGCAGTGGAAGCTACGATGAAGTTTTCTTCGGAGGAGCGCTTGAGTATTGATAAAAAAATTGGATCTGGTCGTGGGGGTGCAGGTGAAGTATTGTCAGAGAATGTGCAGTCTAAGGTGTCCAGTGAAAATAATATTGAAAATAATGTGCTGGTAAACAAGGTTGATCCAATTTCTGCGGTAGAAACCGTGGTAGAGTCTCCTGAAAACATTCCCACCTCTAGCGATTCTGTGGTGGAGGAGGTTGAGGTAGGAAATATTAGCAATTTAGGGTTAGATGGGCTAAAGCTTCTTTGGCCTAGTGTTTGTGAGGCTGTTCGTGAAAAAAATGGTCCCTTTGGGGCACTTTTGAAGCAGGTCAGGCTTTTGGATTTCGTCCAAGGTAAAATTTATGTGTGTGTAAGATATGATTTTCATAAAAAGCAGTTTGAGCAGCCAAAATACGCACAATTTTTGCGAGAGGCTTTGTTGGCAGAGGGCGCCAGAATTTCCGGTGTGGATGTGACAGTGGACAAGGAAATGGAGTTAGAAATGGGTACTGTAGACGAATCTCTATCGTCTGTGATGCAGGTTTTTGGTGGAGAGGTTTTGGAATAATTTTTTGAAAAAAAGTGTTATAATAATGTTAGTTGTTAGTTGTTAGTTGTTAGTTGTTAGTTGTTAGTTGTTAGTTGTATATTTTTTGAAATAATAAATAATTGATAAAAATAAAAACTTATGCAAACTTTTAATCGTCATCGGGGCATCTTGGCTGCCAGCATGGTTGCAGTTTTGATTTTGTCCTTGGTGACTCTGTGGGGTGGGGCTGATTTTCGTTTTAATAAAGATAATCTGAAAAATTCTAATCAGCAAAAAGATTTTTTGGCTAAACAATCTGAGCTTCAGGCTGAGTACGAAAAGCTTTTGGCGGAGACTAAAACAGATCCAGAGGCTAGTCGTAGAATTTTGGCGAAAGTCATTGACCCGCAAGATATTAAGAAGATGGTAGATGATGGGCTTCAGGTCAAAAAAACAGTACCACTTTCCAAAGTTGATCCTGCAAAAGTTAAATATGTTTCTGTGGATGACAAGGCAAATATGCAGAAGTATTTTACTTCCATGGTTAAAGATTTGCAAAATTTTGAAAATACTTCCGGCACTCAAGTTTTGTCTGCTTTGAATGGCGAGATTAAACAAGAAGATTTTGTAAATTTAAAATCTTCTTTGGATAATTTGGTGGACAAGGCCTATTCTACTCCTACTTTGCATGCCGCCACCGCATATCACCAGAATCTGCTCTCAACTTATTTGGCAGTGAAGGATATTGTGTCTGCGTATGAGCCAAAGAGTTTGGATCAGGAAACATATAGTCCTTGGCCAGTTCTGTATCATGGCCATGTTGCTATAAATGATTACATGGAAAAGGCGAGTCAGTCAGCCAAAGAGCTAGAGGATAAATATCAGGTAAGGGTCGCCTTAAGCGAACCGCAGAATGGAAATGACCGACCATCTTTATTTGCAAGTTTGTTTGGGGTGAAAACGGCAGAGGCTTTTTTGCCTGGTGTGCCAACTCCAGTTGTAAATACCGTAGACTTTCCTAGACATATTGAAATGGCTATCAGAGAAGCTTTGGCTTCTTCTTATGCAGGTTTTGCTTTGCAAATTTTGAGGTTATATAGCAAAAAGATCCAAGACTCTTTGCTGATTACCAACGTGGGCTACTATAGGGATGCCGTGGTAAATGCTCGTTACGTGGATGATTTTTCTAGAAAATATTTACCTGGTTTAGATTTGAGTTCCCCTGAGGCTAAGTTAATTAAAAGCTTTATTCCAGAAATTGGTTGTGGTAAGGGTGTGACAGACGCACAAAGGGTTTTGATTCAGCAAAAGGTGGTAGAATATTTAGGATTTGATCCTTCAAAGGATTTGGATTTAAATAGTCCAGATATTTATGCGCAAATTGATCGAGCGGGTCATTTTGCCTCAACTTCTACTGGAATGACAGAAATCATGAAAGCCATAGCTGATACCATGGGCGGCAAAGCTAGGGATATAGCCAATCTTGATTTGAGTATTTCACATACCAAAGTCCCAATAGTCACAGAGACTGGGGCTATAGGTGGCAGGGTTTTTAAAACAGCTAATTCTTTGAGTACTATCCAATCCTTCCAACAAGGTGCCATTGGTGGCGCTATTCAGGTGGGCACACCAAACGCCAATAACGCTGCTGGTGTAGTGTGGATTGCTACTATCGCTTCTATGCTGAAGGATATTGTGGTTTTGGGTAGTGCATTAAAAGAACAGGAGACTTGTATCGACACTCCACAACTGGAACAGATTGTGGCTGTGCCAGAGCCTTCCAAGGACAGGACAGATGCGGATAGCCTGCTAAATTGTTTGCAAAATTATTCTGATCCAAGTGAGGATGTAAAGGGTGCTTATAATTGCGTGGAAAATGCTTTGGATGACGTGGCTAATGGCGTGGCCGATCCTTTGATTCCTCCTCGCGGTGGGGTGACTACAGGCGATGGCACAGGACTGATTATGGATAAAACTTGCTATGTGGTTGGGCAAGTGGCAAAATTAGCCGTGCGTGGTGCAGCACCAGATGAATTAATCTACTGGAGTTTGTATTCTCAGCCATCGGGCAAGATTTCTTATGCAGGGGTAAACTTTGAAGATAGTGGCGGGCCTCATAGTACTGACGCTCAGGGTAATTGGCCTTCTGGTAGTGGTACGGTGCCTGACCAGTTTGCTTTTACCTCCAGTGATATAGGTGATTGGACTAGGTCTGTGAAGGTAAAAGATAAAGAATTTAGGTTTAACTATAAGGTTGCTGCGACTGAGTCAGATTGCCGACTCGCCCCGCCGACTAGGTAGGTTATTAATCCAAAATTAGTTATTCTAAAAAGTAATATCGTGCATTTATGATGGATGGAGATATTTTAGATCAAAAAACACAAGATTCTGAGATAAATAATATGTTTTCTCAAAAAAAACTCATTGTTGTTTTGGTGTCTATCAGTTTATTGACTGGCGTTTTTGGGGGTTATGTTGGAGCCTGGAGATTTCAGTCAAATCAAGATCGCACACAATCATTACCAACTCAGACTGTGAGTGTTAAAGAGGACTCAGTGGTGGTGGATGTAGTAAAGAAAGCCAGCCCTGCCGTGGTATCTATTGTGGTGAGTAAGGATGTAAGTAGGCTGCAAAATTTTGGTCTAGATCCTTTTGGCTTCGATCCTTTTTCTCAATTTTTTCAACAAAAAAATTCCTCTTCATCACAAAAACAAGAGCCAGTGATACAGCAGGTTGGTGCTGGAAGTGGGTTTTTTGTCTCTGAAGATGGGCTGATTTTGACTAATAAGCATGTGGTGAGCGATGAAAAGGCCAGCTATACGGTAATGACTAATGACAAAAAAACTTTGGAAGCAAAAGTTGTAGCTAGGGATCCAATAAATGATCTGGCTATTTTGAAAGTAGATATCCAAAAGGCGCCCACTCTGAAGCTTGCAGATAGTACAAATTTAGACATAGGGCAAAAAGTGATTGCTATTGGGTATTCTTTGGGCCAGTATCAAAATACTGTTACTACTGGGGTAGTGTCTGGAATTGGACGTAGTATTACCGCTGGTTCTATGGCGGGTAGTGAACAACTGGATGGTGTGATTCAGACTGATGCAGCTATTAATCCTGGCAATAGTGGTGGTCCACTTTTGAATTTGGCGGGTGCTGTGATTGGTATAAATACCGCCATAGACAGGGAAGGCCAATTGGTTGGATTTGCTATACCAAGCTCGGATGCTTTCAGGGCTCTGTCTTCATTTCAAAAAAATGGAAAGATCGCGCGTGCTTATTTGGGGCTTAGGTATGTAATAATTACCCCAGAGTTGGCCAAGCTGCAAAAATTACCCAAAGATTTCGGTGCTTTAGTTGTCAGGGGCGATACAGTAACTGATTTTGCTGTGCAGCCTGGTGGTCCAGCAGATAAAGCTGGGCTGGTGGAAAACGATATTATCCTTTCTGTGGATGGCAAGAAAATTGGACCGGAGCTTTCTTTGGTGGGAGCTTTGGCTTCTAAAAATCCTGGAGATACTGTGACTTTGAGAGTGTATCACAAAGGAGAGGAAAAAGACGTTCGTGTTGTTTTGGATGAGAGTAAATAATTTAATTTTAGTAAATTGTTTGTTTGGAAGATTTCACAATAATGCGTATTTTAGCGATTGATTATGGTACAAAAAATATCGGTCTTGCAGTCTCCGACGAGTCTTTGACCATTGCCAGGGAACTTGGTGTTTTTTCTCCTAAAAGTTTTTGGGATGGTGTGGAAAAGATTATTACAGAACATGATATTCATCTGATTTTGGTTGGCGTACCTTTTGGTCTTTCTGGTGTAGACACGAAGTCGTCTTTTTTGGCAAAAGCTTTCATCGAGAAATTACAAAACAAGACTAGTGTTCCCGTGGAGGCTGTTGATGAGCGTTTTACTACTGATTTAGCCAGAAGAATTTCTGGTACCGGAAGCCACCATGATTCCCTGGTGGCCCAGATTATACTGCAGGAATATTTAGACAAAAACCATTAATTTAAATTTACTGCAAAGAACTTCTTAAAGTAAAAAACAAAATACAAATGAGTGAATTTCGTCAAAATCCCTTAAATCATTCTTGGGTTTTAATGGCTCCGATTCGAGCAAAGAAGCCAGAAGATTTTAAAACCTATAGTGTGATGGCCGGTATGCCAGAGGAGGACCCTAATTGTGTTTTTTGTCCAGGCAAGGAGCATTTAAATACAGAGCTTTTCAGGGCTCCTCAGGGTAAGGATTGGCAGGTGAGGGTGATTGAAAATAAATTTCATGCCCTTGAGCACACAAGTGCCTACAGGAAAAAAGATTTTTATTCAGCCAGGTCTGGTTATGGCAACCATGAGGTTTTGATTACGCGTAAGCATAACGAGCTTTTGGCTCTCCAATCAGCCACCACTATCGAGCTTTCTTTCAAAACTTTATCAGAGCGAGCGGCTTTTTTGTACAAGGATGAGAAGATCGCTTATGTGCAAATTTTTCATAACCACGGCAGAGATGCGGGGGCTTCTTTGGTGCATCCACACTACCAGCTTCTATCTTTGCCTTTTGTCCCTCCACACATACATGAAGAATTGACCGGAGCGTATCATTATTTTCAAAATAATGATCACTGCATTTATTGCGATATTATGGAGGAGGAACGGGCTGTGGGAGAAAGACTGGTGTATGAGTCGGAAAGATTTGTGGTGGTCTGTGCATATGCCTCTAGGAAGCCTTTTGAGACTTGGATTTTGCCCAAAAATCACGCGTCTAGGTTTGAAGATGCAGATGAAAAAACTCTACAAGAAATGTCTATTGTTTTAAAATGGGTGCTTGAGAGGCTTTATATTAAGTTGTCGGATCCTCCAGTGAATTTTTATGTCCACACCATGCCAGGAGTGCACACAAAGCACAGTGCTTATGGGGACAAAAGTTTTCATTGGCATTTAACTGTTTTTCCAAGACTCACTATTTGGGGTGGCTTTGAATATTCCGCAGGGATTCCTATTAATCCGATTTTGCCAGAAGAGACTGCTAAGTTTTTGAGAGGCTAAATTTATATGCCAAAATTTGCTTATGAAGCTATTGCTGCCGGCGGCCAGAGGGAAAAGGGTAGTATGGAGGCTGCTAATTCAGTCGCCGTTGGACACTCACTTAAAGAGAGAGGTCTTATTCCTGTGTCCATCCAGTCAGAGAGTGGTATGCGTAAAGATATTTTTGCAGGTTTCAGGCGTGTAAAATTAAAAGAAAAATTGGTTTTTATCCAAGATTTAGAGGTGATGCTCCGTAGTGGCATACCCTTGTCTAGGAGTTTGCAGGTTTTATCTAGTCAGACAGAAAACCCGGCTTTTACTGAAGTGCTGCGTGATATTTCTAAAAATGTAGAAAATGGTTTGAGCTTACATGAAAGTTTGGCTAAACACCCGAAAGTTTTTTCTGAAATTTTTGTGAGTATGATTGGTGTGGGTGAAATGTCTGGAAGTTTAGATCAGTCGCTTGGGTATTTGAAGATACAACTGGAAAGAGAGTCAGAGCTGAATAGTCGCGTCAAGGGTGCCATGGTTTATCCTTCTGTGGTAATGGGGGTGATGATTTTGGCTGCCATTATGATGGCAACATTTGTATTGCCAAAGTTAACTAGTATTTTTAAGGATTTTAATGCAAGTCTTCCGCTGGCCACTAAGGTGATTATTTTTATTTCCGATACTTTGGCGGCGCACTCCCTGGTGGTGTTTCCTGTTGTGATAGTTCTTGGGGTTTTATTTTTTAGACTTCTTAAAACAAGTATTGTAAAAAAATGGATGATGTTTGCGGCTTTGAGGTTGCCCGGGGTAGGTACTTTGGTACAAGAAATTAGTTTGGCGAGATTTAGTAGAATAGCGGCATCGCTTTTGAAAAGTGGTATTTCTGTGGTTGAGACTTTGCAGGTGGCGGGAGAGGCCATGCCAAACCCTTATTATAAACAAGCGATTTTGGATTCTTCTGCGGCTGTAAAACTGGGTAGGCCAATGACAGAGAGTTTGGCAAAATATCAAAGACTTTTCCCATTTTTGTTTACCCAAATGCTTTCTGTTGGTGAAGAAACTGGAGCTGTGGAGGTGATATTTGAGCAGATGGCCAGCCATTTTGAAGCTTCTGTGGATGCTACATTAAAAAATCTTTCTTCTATAATCGAGCCTCTTTTACTGGTTGTGATTGGCGGAGCTGTGGGAGTGGTGGCTTATGCTTTGATTATTCCTATTTATAATATAGGTAGCCAAATTGATTAATTGATGAAAAACTGTGTCATAATATAAGTATGAGTTTTTTAAATCCATTTGCTGTTAGGTTGCCCTTGGTGGGGATTGATATCAGCGGTCCGGTTGTGCGGGCGGTTGAATTTCGTCGTAGTATGTCCGGCAAAACTGAATTAGTGGCTGTGGGAGAGGCTGAATTGCCGCCAACTGCTGCAGAAGACCCTTTTGCAAATACTCTAGAGACTTCAAAAGCTGTTAAAAATGCTTTAGAAAATCCTATTTTTGGGAAATTTAAAGCTAAGGTTGCGGTGGCCAGCCTTCCAGAATATCGTTGCTTTGTGCGCGTGATTCATGTTCAAAATGGTATGTCGGACGGAGAAATAGATCAGTCGGTGCCTTTTGAGGCTGAGAGCTACATACCTATTCCTTTGGATCAGGTCAATTTGGATTGGCAGAGAATTAAGAGCGCAGATGACAGAGTGGCTGTTCTCTTGGCGGCCGCACCATATGAGGTTATACAAAAGGGTGAGGAGATTTTGACCACATCTGGTTTAATACCGGCTGGCTTAGAAGTGGAGAGTATGAGTCTGGTTAGGTCTGTTCTTGGGGATGCTGGTAGTGTAGATGCTCTGCTGGTGGATATAGGTACTAGCCGTACCGACTTAGTTGTGGTAGAACAGGGGAGTGTACAATTTGCTTCTAGTATCCCTTTGGCGGAAGGGGTTTTTGTGGATGCCGCTGTAAAGTCTCTGGGCCTCACAAAGACTCAGGCGGCAGCATTGGTTAGAAAAGCTGGTGTGGAAAACACTGCTAGCTATCCGAACCTAAGACAGGTTTTGTCCCCAGCGGTTTCTATGCTTGCCGCTGAAATAAAAAATATTATTTCTTTTCATGACCAGCATTCTCCGAGAAGGCTCTCCAAAGTTATCTTGATAGGTCGAGGTGCCGCTTTGCCAAAATTGGATGTAGTGTTGCAAGAAGAAATGAAAGGTGTTTTGGCGGTAGAGGTAGGCGATCCTTGGAAGGCTGTGGGGGCTATTGGCGTGCCCGATAGTTTGGTTGGTGCTTCTGGGGTCAGGTTTGCTGCTGCTGTTGGGCTTTCTTTGAGAGAGGCTGTAGATTTATAAATCTATGAAAAAGATTAATTTATTATCAAAAGAATCACAGAAGACGGTTA
This sequence comes from uncultured Candidatus Saccharibacteria bacterium, assembly GCA_964524915.1. Classification (GTDB taxonomy): domain Bacteria; phylum Patescibacteriota; class Doudnabacteria; order UBA920; family UBA920; genus CAZGEB01. The sequence continues at coordinate 6,884 of CAZGEB010000012.1, read as the reverse complement.
GATTTTTAGCTTTTTTCCGTTTAGCTTTAAATGTTTTTATTGTAACCGGCGTATTTTGGGCGAGTGCTGTGGTTTTGGCTTTTGGTTCTTGGTTCTTTGCCACTGGAGTGCAAAAACAGGCTGAAAAAGATTTAGCCATGCTTCAGGTACAGGAAAGTAAGTCAGATTACGCCAAACTTCGGGAAAATATTCAAGTTATTAACAATACAATTGTAGATGCCAATACTGTTTTTGCTAAAATGCCTAAAATATCCAAAGCTTTGGCTGCTGTATTTGCAGAAATTCCAGAAGGTGTGAGTTTGCAGTCGGTCAACCTGGAAACCACAAAAAGGCAGCTAAATATAACCGGCTTTAGTTTGACGAGGGGTGGGATTTTAGAGCTTCATAAAAATATTGTTATGGATAAGGCTCATTTTGATAAAATTGATTATCCTTTGGAGAATTTATCTAGGCCAAAAAATGTACCATTTCATTTTTCCATTACTTTGAATAGTAGTCTTTTGCAATAACCAATACACATGAATTTTTCTTATCGCAATAAATTTTTAATCTTGGCATCTGTTTGGGTGCTGCTAATTTTGGTCCTCACTGTCTTTTTTAGGCCATGGTTGATTAATAGACAAACGATCGTGACCGCAAAGGCTTTGGAATCTAGGAAAAAGTTGATGGAGCAACAAGCGCAGCAAGAAAATTTTAAGAAGGCACAGATGAGCATGGAAGCTTTGAAGGGGAAGCCTGTTCCAGTGGAGGAGTTGTTGCCTAGTGAGGGATCTTTGGTGTCCGAGCTGTCGCTTTTGGAATCTTGGGCTGACCAACTTTCTTTAAGTATCAAAACTCAGTTATCTGGTAGTGTCGCTTCAGCCAAAAAGGCGGACACTCGTACCAGCATAGCTTTAGTGCCATTATCTTTGGGTATAGCCGGAGAGACTTCAAAAGTAATGGATTTTTTGGCATTTTTGGAAAATTCTTCTTTGCCATTTGTTGTTGAAAGAACCACTATTTCCGTAAATGGTTCAAATAAAGATGGTGGGGTGACAATGTCTTTAGAGGGTAATGTTTATGTAAAAAGATGAAAAATATTGATTTAAAAGATTTTTTAAATAAAGTAATGCTTGCTATCAAGACTGGCAACGTTCAGAAAATGCCGTCGTTGCTCGCTTGGGCTTTAAGTTTTTTGGCGTTGGTACTGACTCTTTTTGTGGCCTTTCGTCTAATTAGTTTGGCGTTTCAGTCTAAGTTTACCGATCCAGAGGTTAAAGCGCCACCACCCGTACTGATTAATTTGGAGGGCTATGATAATGCTGCCGCTAGAAAAAATTTTGATTATTCTAAATCATCATCTGGGTTTAATGGCAAGGATCCTTTTTCTGTTCCAAAAACTACCCCATCGGAGTAGTGAGATTTTTTGATACACAAATGTCAATATTTAAGAAAATGCAGCAATTAATTAGGTTGAGCATCCGTGCTCATTCTAAGGAGCTTTATATTGTATTGATTTTTCCCATAGCTTTTGCTTGTCTTTTGACTTTTGCGGGTGCTAGGATTATGAGTTTGGTGGCGCCTCAGGTGGGGTTGTGGGTAAGTGAGGATTTTCGGATTCATCATTTTGCTTATGGTTTTTGGATTTTGACTGCAAGTGGATATTTGGCTTTAATTTTTTCTGGCCCCAGGGCAAAATTTTTGATTTCACTTTTGTTTGGTTTGGGTCTGGGTTTGGCTTTTGATGAGTTTGCTATGTGGTTGGAATTGCGCGGTGATGATACCGCCAGGCAGAGTTATGATGGGATTGTGATTATTTGTGCAATTTTTTTTGTTATTAATTTCAATAGAGCCAGGGGTTAGTTTTTTGGAGCATCATTGGCCATTTAGTGGTAAAAAACTTGTAGCTGAGCACAAAGCTAGGAAAGTTTTGGACTCGAAAGAATAATTTTTTGGAGTTATCAATAATAATTATGGCTTATTTAAGCCATAATTATTATTGATTTTTTATTTAATTAGCAAAACTGAGAAAAAAAGATGGTCTGTAGATAAATCCCCTTGATTTTATTGGGTTTATTGCTATGATAATTGCAAGTCAGGCATGAGCAAAAAGCTGATTGCTCTTGTCCAAATAAAATTAAGAAGGAAGAAAAACAACAATGACTAAATCACAGGTTATCCAAACTTTGGCTGATCAGTTACAACAACCAAAGAAAACCATCACTGATTTTTTGGATGCTGTATGCACTTTGGCATACGCAGAAACTAAGAAGAATGGTGAATTCGTTTTGCCAGGTATTGGTAAACTTATCAAAAAGAAGCGCGACGCCAGACAGGGTAGAAACCCTGCCACAGGAGAGACTATTACTATCCCAGCTAAGACAGTAGTAAAGTTTAGATTGTCCAAACAAGCCAAGGACGCTATCCTATAAAGCAAAATATAACGGACATAAGCCACGCAGGCTTATGTCCGTATTTGTTTACCTAAATACTTCAAGTATTTCTAGGCGCCAGTGGTTATATTACTCGATTGATTTAAAATCTGATTTACTTTTGACAATATTTCTTCTGTGGTGAAGTAGGCTTTGACTAGATATTCTTGTACAAGTAGGTCCTTGGCACGCAAAATATCTTTGTCGCTCCATAGGTTGGAAAGTACTACGACTGGGGTCTTCGCTAGGTTGGCATCTGTCATCTTGCGGATAGTTTCCAGAACTGTGAATCCGTCCACTTCTGGTAGCATTAGATCCAAGAGGATCAAATGGGGGTGGTTTGCGTTAAATTTTTCTAGGGCCTCGCGACCGTCTTGGGCTTGAATTACGGTAAAACCATTGGTTTGTAGTTTGTGGGCGACTATTTCCCGCATGGCGGCATCGTCTTCAACCACTAGAATTATTTTATTGTCAGGCATAGATTTTTATTAGCAAAAGTAACTTTATATCATTATAGCAGATAATTTATAGAATTTCAGTTTCTTACCTTTTTATGAATGATAAACCGAAAATATTGCCAGAAGAGGAGAGGGGAAAGAATTTTGTCGCTCCTAAATTTGTAGTGGGGGTAGTGCAGTTGATTTTTCAAATAATTTCTATATGTCTCATGCCTGTCTTTTGGGCGCGTTTACGCATTGTTGGGACAGAGAATTTTCGAGAAATACAAAAGAATTTTCCAGGTTCACCTTTGTTGGTGGTGGCAAATCATAAGAGTTATTTTGATCCTTTGATTGTCGCGGGGGTTTTGCCTCTATTTTATAAATACAGGCCTGTGTATTTTTTTAGTAAGGACGAATTATTTCTTGGTAAACTGTCTCGCTATTTTTTTATTATTGCTGGCGCCTTCCCTTCTTTTTATGGATCAGGCTTGGATAATTCACTGCGTATTCCTAAAAAACTTTTAAATAATAAGTCAACAGTGATTATGTTCCCAGAGGGTAGGTGTATCAGAAGTGAAGAGCTGGGTTCTGCTAAGGTGGGCGTGGGCGCTTTGGCTAGTCAGGTAAAAGATTTGGTGATTTTGCCACTGGCTATCCACGGAGCTTATAAAATTGGATGGGGCGTACCGTGGCGGCTTCCGATTGTGAGGGTTGAGGTTGGAGCTGCTTTTCTCGCCAATAATATAAGCTATAATTCAGAACAAGAGTTAGCTGACCAGATAATGCTTAAAATTTCAGATTTGTATAATAAATTTAATTAGTTTATGTGGAAATTTATATCTCGTTTGGTTGCGGATTTTTGGTTTACTTATGTGCCAAGTGGAAAGTCTTTGACCGGTTTTGCTTTTATTGTGCACCCTAGGGACTATGGTGATGTGGTTAATAACGTGCCTATTTTGCGTAAGCTTCCTAAAAAATGGGTAATGAAGTATTTTCATCTAGTCTGGCCGTTTACAGTATCTAAAATTCGTGGTGTAAAAAGTTTGGATGGATCAAGAGATATACCTGGTTGGGTTGTGGGCGTTCCTATTTTTGCTCATGAGATGATGGAGGACAGAGATCTTGCGAGAAAAAAAATCGCCCGCGGTGTTCGCTTGGCTATGCATAGGGGAGCTATGGTGGTTGGTTTGGGTGGGCTAACTGGCTCTATGACAGAAGGCGGAGCTGGCCTTTCTGAAAAGGATGGGGTAATAGTGACTGCTGGGCGAGCCTATACTTCATTTGTGGTAAAAAGTTATGCTGATGACGTGGTCTCTAGGTTTGGTCTAGAGAGAAAGGATTTGGTTATTGCTATTGTTGGCGCTGCTGGTGGGGTTGGTACAGCGGTTACAAATTTGATTTTAGGTGAAGATTACAAAAAAATCATTTTAATTGACCTTGAGAGAAAATTGCAGAGTGTCCATGATGCTTTCATTGAAAGGGGTGGGAAGCCAGATCATATAGAGATAAATCATCGCATCTCTGCGGTAAGAGAGGCTGATATTATAATTACTGTCACAAATGCGCCAGAGGCTGTGGTTGAGGATGAAGATATTAGACCAGGTGCAATTATCATCGACGACGCTCAGCCGTCTGATATTTCTCCTGAAATAATTGCCAATAGGAAAGATATTATAGTGATTGAGGCTGGCGTGATATCGGCCAAGGAGCACATAAGAGTTGGTACGAATTTTCGTTTAGCAAATCCGCATGAAGTTTATTGTTGTTTGTGTGAGGCTATGGCTATTGCTGCTAGTGGTTGGGATGCTAAATATGAGCCGAGAAAGATTACCCCTGAGTTGGTATCTCAAATTAGATCTATAACTGCCCAAATGGGCTTTACTTTGGCACCTTATCAGGCTTATGGTAGAATTATACCAGAGGAGCAGATTGACACTGTGAAAAATATTGTAAGAAAGCGCCTCTATAATTTATAGATGTTGACTTTTGATATCAAAACCGCCTTGGTTTTAACCACCGCCATTCTTAATTTGGCGTTGGGTATTTTTGTCATTAGCAGAAATATTAAATCTGTTGTTAGTAAAAGCTTTGGTTTGATGACCATATTTGTATCAGTATGGTCCTTTTTGGCTTTTGCATTTCGGGCTTCACCTTCAGGCGACTTAGCTGTTATGTTTGGGTATTTGCTGTATGTTGCAGCTACTATTTTGCCACCGATTTTTTTTGGCATGACTTTGACGCTTCCTCCAGAAACCAAGCTCAACAGAACAGTGGGTTTTTTGTTCGGGTTTGAAACTCTTTTTGTAATGGGCCTTACTCTCTTTCCGCGGCTTGTTATAGACGGGTTTGATTTTAGTGGGGGTGAAAAGTTGATCCATTGGGGTGGTTTTTATCCAGTTTATATCCTACACCAAATGATTTTTTTTGTGATAGGTTATGGTGTGCTGGTATATAAATTTTTTAATTCTAAAGCTGAGCAGAGAAGCCAAATTAAGTTTTTGATTTTGGCCACAATTTTGCCAGCCAACTTGGCCCTCTTGAGTAATTTGGTTTTGCCCTGGTTTGGCATATATTATTTTTACACTTGGTTTGGCCAGGTTTGCATGATCTTCATAGTTTTGTTTTCTGGGTATGCTATTTTTCGCTACAATTTATTTAATATCAAAGTTGTTGCAACTGAAATATTTGTACTTGCTACTATCGGTACACTTTTGGTCAGATTCTTTTTGGTTTCTGGTAATGTAGAAAAATCTGTAAGTGGAGTAACTTTGGTATTGGTTTCTATTTTTGGTTTTTGGATAGTTAGTTCTGTTTGGCGAGAGGTAAAACAGCGAGAAGAGCTGCAGGATTTGACCAAGAAGCTAGAAACTTCAAATGAAAAATTACAGCAACTAGATCAGGCTAGGGCGGATTTCATTACTATTGCTAGCCACCAACTGCGCACGCCGCCAACCACCATCAAGTGGTATTTGTCGGCAGTCAAAAATGGTGATTATGGCAAAATTGAAGGTGAACTCAAAGAAACTTTGCTGAAAACCGAGGCAGTCAACAATTCTTTAATTGCTTTGATAGACGATCTTCTAAACGCCTCTCGTATTGAAAGAGGGAAAATGGAGTTTGTTTTTTCTCCGACCGATGTTTTGAAATTGGTCAGAGTTACAGTGGATCAGCTAGAGCCGCTTGCAGGCATCAAGGCTTTGAAATTAAATTTCACGCCGCCTCAAGTTGTTCCACCTTTGGTAATGGCCGATGGTGAAAAGGTTAGACAGGTGGTCAATAACTTTATTGACAACGCTATCAAGTACACTACCTCAGGAGAAATCACTGTGAGTATTTCTACGACACCCAAAGAAGTCGTGGTTGAAGTTTCTGATTCTGGTAAGGGCTTTTCTCCGGAGGCGGGACAGGTTTTGTTTGAAAAATATGTGCGTGGACAAAGTGCAGCTATTCATTCAACTGGTTTGGGTTTGGGGCTCTATGTGGCAAAGGTGGTAATGGAACAACACAAAGGTAGGATTTGGGCGAAAAGTGAAGGGGAAGGCAAAGGCTCTACTTTTGGGTTTGCTTTGCCGATACATAATGACCTCCCAGAGCACTCAAGTTTGAATTTAGCACAAACACAGAATAATCCTTAGTCTTTGGTCCTTAGTCTCTAGCTGTATGGGTCTTTGAAGTCTTTATATTTTCACTCTTCATTCTTTACTCTTTACTCTTTATTCTTTACTCTTTACTCTTTATTCTTTACTCTGTTTAATATATGCAACCAAATATTATTTTGAAAGCCAAAGAGGCTAAAAAACAAGTGGTGGGTCAGACCATTGCTCTTTTAAGCGGGGCATTTGCTCTTGTGGCGGCACTTGCCTGGAATGACGCAGTCAAAAGTCTCATAGACTCTTATTTTCCAGCAGGGAAAGGCCTGTATTCTAAATTTATTTACGCATTTCTTTTAACTGTTTTGGTGGTTTTTGTAACCACTCGTTTGCAAAAATATAGCATTAAGGAAGAAGAATAATATATGTGGATACTTTTGCTT
>CAZGEB010000011.1:21293-22815 GCA_964524915.1 uncultured Candidatus Saccharibacteria bacterium | reverse complement strand
GAGATTTGTCTTGCCATGAAAAAGCGGGGTTTTGGTGCTGGTAGATGGAACGGGGTAGGGGGGAAAGTGGAAGGCGTAGAAACTATTTTGGAAGCTGCCAGGCGAGAGGCTGGAGAAGAAATTTTGGTTGAAGTTGGGGATGCGCAAAAAGTTGCAGAACTTGATTTTTATTTTTCTCATAATTCTTTGTGGAATCAAAAAGTCCATGTGTATTTTTGTAGTAACTGGATGGGGGAGATCGCTGAAAGTGAAGAGATGAGGCCAGAATGGTTTTCTGTCTCGGAAATTCCTTTTGCAGACATGTGGCCGGACGATATTTTTTGGTTACCAAAAGTTTTGGCAGGGGAATTGGTAGTAGCTGAGTTTACTTTTGCAGAGGGTGACGTAATCACAGAGCAAAAAATAAATACGGTGGAGAGTTTTTGAGACTCTTACCGTATTTATTTTTTATAACTTATTTTCTTGTTACCCAGCAAAAGCTTCTTCTAGAGTTTTTATATCAAATTTTTTCATTTGTAAGAAAGCCTGGGTGACTCTTTGCATTTGCTCAGGGGTGCCACCGGACATCATTTTGTCCATGGCTGTGGGCACTATTTGCCAAGAAACGCCATACTTGTCTTTTAGCCAGCCGCATTGTTCAGCCTCTTTTATGCTGGAGAGCTTTTCCCAAAAATAATCTATTTCTTCTTGGTTTTCACATTTAACGATAAAAGAAACAGCTTCGTTGAAATTGAATTCGTGCGGGGCGGAACTGTCCATGGCAAGAAAATTGTTGCCGTCCAAGGAAAATCTGGCGTGTTTGATGAATCCTTGTTGGTCGCCCTCGCCTTCTTCATATGCGACTAACATTTCAGTTTTGGAATTGGCAAAAATCTCAGAATAAAATTCTATAGCCTCTTTGGTTTTGCCGGCGTTTTTGCCGGTAAACATAAGCATGGGAGTGATAGGGTCTTGCATTTGATGGTTTTTGCTCAAAGATAATTGCCAAGAAAGTCCGTGTTGGTCTTGTAGCCAGCCATACTTTTCTGCCCATGAGTAGGATTGGTATGGCATGAGGATTTTTCCATTTTTTGAAAGTGTATTCCAGGCTTTATCAATTTCCTCTTCTGTATTAAAGGTTACAAAAAGAGAAATAGAGGGATTGAGGTGGAATTCAGGCCCAGCACCAATAGCCATAAATCTTTTGCCGAAAAGAGTAAAATTTACAATGTCGCAGTCGCCCGACGGGGTGTCTTTGATGGTAGAAATATTTGTAATTTGAGAATTTGGAAACAGTGAAGTGTAAGTCTCTGCTGCTTGTTTGGCATCTTTTACAAACCAAAAGTGGGGGATGATTGTTTTCATAAGATTTATATTAATTTTTTGAAAGTGTTGGTATTATAGCCGAAGATTGTTTGGTTGTCACTGAGTTTTTGGCATCTTGGTAAAGAGCTTTGATGAGTTGATTATTTGCTGAAAAATGCTAATATAGTATAGTATTGATCCAGAAAATTATTATTTAAAAAAAGAATTTATGAACAAT
>CAZGEB010000011.1:0-21193 GCA_964524915.1 uncultured Candidatus Saccharibacteria bacterium | reverse complement strand
CCAGAAGAAAAATAGTCTTATTCACTAGCCAGTACAAAGCCCCAAACTTCTTTGGCACCACTATGCTTTAAAACTTTGCAAGCTTCTTTTAGGGTGGAGCCAGTGGTCGCTACGTCATCCACCAAAAGAATAGTTTTGTCTCTTATTTCTATTTGTGGGGGAGTCTGGTAGTCCTCAAAAAGGAAAGCATGCCAGGGGGTTTTGGACTTTTTTAGTTCAAAAACCCCTTTGATATTTTTTTCTCTATGCTCTTTGTCTAAAGATTTTTGCGTTTCTTTGGTGTGGCGCCTTTGTAATAAATGTTTGATTTCCCAATTGGAAAGTTTGGAGATTTCTTTGGCGCATATTTCAGTTTGATTAAAGCCTCGCCAAGCAAGCCGTCTTTTTGAGAGCGGAATTGGTGTGATGAACGCGCCTTCCATATTTTTTTGCAAGCCAGAATCTAGAAAGTTTTCCCATGCCTTTTTAGACAAAAGTGGGAAAACTTCTGGTAGAAAATGATACTTACCGCCTATGAGTGCTTTATCAAACCCTCCCGTTTTATAATCAAAAGCAACAAAAACACCTTCAAGACCTGAAGGTGTTTTGCATGATGGGTGGGTGAGTCCAAAGAGACTTGGTTTAAAACACTCTATGCACTTTTGTTTGGCTGGGGAAAAGCCGGCTAGGCATTTTTCACAAACTGGATTTTCGGCAATCTTTTTGCAGCACAGACATTTCCAAGGAAAGACTGCGTCTAGTAAATATTTTTGCCAAATTTTGATTGATGGAAGAATTGTGCTAGCGAGCATTTATTTTTTTAGCGACTACCTTTTTGGTTTTTTTGGCTTCTGCTTTTTTGGGTGTGAGCTTGATCCTGCCTTCTTCTGCACTCGCGAAAATATTGCTGGCATTTTTGGTGGCTCCGCTTATAACCAGGCTCGCGAGCTCGTCTTCTAAATGTTCTCTGATAGTTTGCCTGACTTTTCTGGCTCCTTGGCTATGACTAAAGCTTTCGTCTGTCAAAAACTTGATCACTTCAGGGGTGTATTTGATGAATAAACCTTGTTCTTTTAATTTATTCTCTAGTTTTACTAAATGCATTTTTACGATTTGGCGGATATGCTCTTTGGTGAGCGGATGAAATACTACGTAATTGTCCAAACGATTCAAAAGCTCTGGTCTGAAAAATTCTCTGGTGGCTTCTTCTACTTGATTCTTGATTTTTTCATACATCACTTCTGTTTTGTCCGCAGGCTTTTCTTTGGTACTGGATTCAAAGCCGATCGTGTCCGGTAAGATAGATGGATCAGAAGTCCCCGCATTTGAAGTAAGGATGATAATTGTATTGGCGAAACTAATTTTCTTGCCTTGGCTGTCTGTCAGCTGTCCATCTTCCAATATCTGCAGCAAAACATTTGCTACATCTGGATGAGCTTTTTCTATTTCATCAAAAAGTACCACACTGTATGGTTTTCTGCGAACCGATTCAGTGAGCATGCCGCCCTCACCATAGCCTATATAGCCTGCTGGAGCCCCAATAAGCTTCGCTACGGTGTGTTTTTCTGAAAGCTCGGACATATCTACTCGGATAAGCGAATTTCTATCTCCATAGACTTCTGTGGCCAAAGCTTTGGCAAGCTCAGTTTTGCCGACTCCAGAGGGTCCTGCAAAGAGGAAAGAGGCCAGGGGTCTATTTCTGTCAGAAAGCCCGGCTCTGCCTCTTCTCACAGCCTTGGCGACTTTGGAAATGGCTTCGTCTTGTCCTAGCACGTGCGAAGACAGTCTTTTTTCCAGATTTTGTAAATGCACCATGTCGCCTTCAGAAATATCTTGAAGTGGAACTTTGGTGATCATGGAAACAGTTTTGGCGATATCCGTAGCTAAAAGATCTTGAGTTGGGGAGTTTTCTTTTGCTGCTTTTACCAAGATCTCGTCGTATTGCTTTTGCAAAATTACTTCCTGACTTTGTAAATGGATGGCTGCGGTAAAGTCTTGCTTGAGCACAGCATTTTGTTTTTCTATAACAATATCTTCCAAAGCCTTTTTTAATTGTGCAGCTTTAGATTCTAATTCACTTGGGATTTTTGCCATGCGAATTATCGCCGCCGCTTCATCCAAGATATCCACTGCTTTGTCTGGCATGTGTCTACCGTTGATATATCTGTCTGAAAGTGCTACTGCAGCACGTATGGCCTCGTCAGATATTTTGAGCTTATGGTGAGCTTCATATGAAGGTCTGAGTCCAAATAAAATTTTGATAGTCTCATCCAGATCCGGCTCTTCTACGATAATTGTTTGAAAACGTCTTTCTAGTGCGCCGTCTTTTTCTACGGTTTGTTTGTATTCTGCGAAAGTGGTTGCTCCGATTACTCTAATGTCTCCACGAGCTAGGGCTGGTTTTAGAATATTGGAAGCATCCATGCTACCTACGCCAGATCCAGCACCGACCAGGGTGTGAAGTTCATCTATAAACAGGATCACATCATCTTGTTTGGAAACTTCTTCTATGAGTTGCTTTAATCTACTTTCAAATTCTCCTCTAAACATAGACCCTGCAACCATGAGAGCGAGGTCCAAAGTAAGGACTTTGGATTTTTTTAAAGGTTCTGGGATATTGCCATCCACTATTCTTTGGGCGAGTCCTTCGACGATGGCAGTTTTTCCTACTCCAGCTTCCCCTATGAGCACAGGATTGTTTTTGGTTTTTCTGCCCAAGATGCTTACTAGTCTGTCTACTTCAGCCATTCTGCCCACAAGGGGGGAGAGCTTACCGGCCTTGGCTTTTTCTGTAAGGTCTACTGTGTAGTAACTCATGCTAGACGATGCTTTGTGATCTTGATGATATTCGCCTTCTGCTAGGTCTGGGAATTTAGAAATTTGTTCAAACATTGAAACCAATTGATTTTCTAGGTCTTTGACGTCTACTCCCAAGAGTCCTAAAATTTCCACAGATTTATTTGCCTTGGTGGTGATTAACCCATACAAAAAGTGTTCGGTGCCTATAAATTGGTAACCAAACTGACTTGCAGTGATAGCCGCTTTTTCAATTGCCAATTTTAAATTTTCTGACAAAATTGGCTTCCAGGGTATCTCTGGGGCAGTATTTTTTTGCTCCGTGATAATTTGGTGGATCTTTTGAGCGTCTAATTTGTTTCTGTCCAGAATCTCTGCAGCAAAAGAGCTTTTTTCTGCTACAATACCATACAGCAAATGCTCTGTGCCGATATTTGGGGCGTGCTGTTCTTCGCTCAGCATCTGAGCGGCGATCAATGAATTTTTGGCTCTACTAGAAAGCCTCTCTAAAATAAAAGTAAAATCTGGCATTTTATATCTTTAATCCTTAATCTTTAATCCTTAACAAATACAATTTTAGTTTGTTTGTATTTTGTCAAAGATTAATGATCAAAGATTATGGATTATGTAAATATATATTAGCAGTCTACATGGAAGAGTGATAATTGTCAATATACACCAATGCACTAATCCACGATTTATACAAACTTTGAAATTGGTGTGATTTTTGGTTTAATGGGCAAAATATTTATGTGGAAAAAACCTAGCAAAACTTTACATCCCGAGTCTGTCGAAGCAGCACTCAAATACGCCTTATGGTTTTTGGGCTTGCGTTTTCGGGGTGTAGAAGAGATGAAAAAAAGACTTTTGGAAAAAGGCTTTGAGAAAAAGGTTACAGACTCCACCATTGCCAAACTAAAAGCCATGAGTTACTTGGGAGACGGCAGGCTACTTGAGGGATTGCTGGTGAAGTACAAAGAGCGCGAGACCTATGGCAGACGGTATATTGCTCAAAAATTAGCGCAGAGGCATTTTTCACCTATAGATATCAAGCGCGCTCTAGATGAAAATTTTTTACCAAAAGATGAATTAAATGCAGCCAAGAGACTTTTGGATAAAGAAAGTTTAGATTGGCAGGAGGATGAAAAAGCCAAAGAAAAACTCATGGCAAAAATGCAAAGAAGAGGATTTGGTTTGGATGTGATTTTTAAAGTATTGAAATAGTTTAAAAATCAATTATAAGTTCATTTCACGTAGTCTTTTGATTCTTTCTTCTATTGGTGGGTGGGTGTTGAACATTTTGGAAAACCAGCCCACACCGTCTTTTTGATTTTTTAAAGGATTGGCAATATACAAGTGTGCGGTGGCTTTGTTTGCCACCTCTAGAGGCTCTTGGTCACTGGCTATTTTTTCAAGTGCGCTTGCTAGACCTTCGGGATATCTTGTGAGTAGCGCTCCACTACTGTCTGCCAAAAATTCTCTTTGGCGAGAAACTGCGAGTTGGATGAGGGTGGCGATTATGGGTGAAAGTAGAGCGAGAATAATTCCTGCTATGGCAAGGACATTGCCGCCTTCTTTGTCATCATTTTTCCTGCCGCCAAAAAAAGAAAAGCGAAGTAGCCAATCGCCAAGTAGCGTGATGATTCCAACCAAAACTACCACCAGCGTCATGAAGCGAATATCGTAGTTGCCTACGTGTGAAAGCTCGTGGGCGATGACGCCCTCTAGCTCTGTTTTGTTCAGTCTGTCTAAGCAGCCGGTGGTGGCGCATACGACTGCATGCTTGGGGTTTCTGCCCGTGGCAAAAGCATTTATAGCTGTGTCTTCTATTACATACACCCGAGGCATGGGAAGGCCTGCGGTGATAGTTAAATTTTCTACTACTTGCCAAAGCTGTGGGGCTGTTTTGCTGTCCACTTCTACTGCATGTGACATTGCCAAGGTAATGGAGTCAGAAAAATAGTAGGAGATAATCGCGCTAATGCTAGAAAATAGCACTGCAAAAACTAAAATTCCAGGATTGCCGTAGATTTGAGAAAAAGTATAGCCAAGAGCGATAATGACAAGCAAAAAAACGCCGATCAAAATTACGGAATTGCGTTTGTTCTTTCCTATGGCGGTGTATGTGATCATATGTAGAGTGGAAAGTGTAAAGAGAAGAGTGGAAAGTTTAAGATTTTGTTTTGAGACTTTTGACCAGAACCCGTAACATTTTTTGTATCTCAGTTAGTATTGCCAGTGCGCCTGTTGTTACAGAATTTGGATATAATTCTCGGCAGAGAAGTAACTGTGTTTCTAGTTCGGCAGCTGATCCTGTGGCTATACCTAAAAATTGAACGTACTCATTGGTGTGATTGCGGTTACATCCTTCGGCGATATTGGATGGTATACTAATGGCCGCTCTTTGCATTTGAGAATTTAGGCCAAATTGTTCTGATTTCGGGAGTGCGGAGGTGATTTGGTATATGATTTTTACCAACTCAAACGACTTTTGCCAAACAATTAGATCCTTGTAATCGTTAATTTGTGTTTTGGGGTATTCACTCATGCGACTGCCTCTTGTTTACTTTTCACTATTCCCTGTCCTCTCTACACTAAAATTGTACTTTTACTGCCTGACCTTCTACACCTTTTTCGTCTATATCAAAGAATTCACGAGGAGTAAATTTGAGCCAGCCTGCGATAAAATTAGTTGGTACGGTTTGTAGTTTGGTGTTGTAATCCCTGACAGTGCCATTGTAAAATCTTCTGGATGCCATCAGCTTATTTTCTGTATCCGTGAGGTCGCCTTGCATTTGCAAAAAGTTTTGATTGCTCTTCAAATCCGGGTAGCTTTCTGCTACTGCAAAAAGAGATTTTAAAGTGCCAGAAAGAGCATTTTCATCTTGCAATTTTTCTTGCATAGAGCCTGCGTTCATAGCAGCTGTTCGGGCACGGGTTACATTTTCCAGAACAGAAGATTCTTGCTTGGCAAAACCCTTTACAGTTTCTACCAAGTTGGGGATCAAGTCATATCTTCTTTTGAGCTGGACTTCTATGTCGCTCCACGCTTCATCCACACGATTTTTTGCGGTGATAAGTGAGTTGTAGATGGCGATTCCCGCCACTACAAGTAGAACCAAAATTCCTAAAAAGATCATATATTGTAGTTAGTTTCTAGTTACTAGTATTTAGTTTATAGTAATAGATAGTTAATTAATGTAATTTTACTCCTTGTGGAAAAAATAGGCAAACCAGTCATTGACAAGCTCTATGGCGGTTTTGTAATATAGAATTATATGAAAATAGTCAAGGTAGTCCAAGGACTTTTGTTGCTTACTCTGAATTATCGGAGCGAGTGATTTTGACTATTTTGTAAACTTTAATTAATCACCACTCCAAATAGGGGTGGTTTTGTTTTATGGAAAAAAACGATATTTTTTCTATGTTGAACCGTAGCGAAATTTTTTTTGTACCACAGGTCAGTATAGAGGGGCATACTATACATTTTGGTAGTGGGCGAGATCCGTCAAAAGAGGGCTTTTGTCGGCGTTGTCAGAGAGACTGGGAAGATCTAATAGTTGAGTCTGGTAATCGTGAACCTTTTATACGGCCGTGCACGCACGAGCGTGACTCGATTGTCCATAATCTTTTTTGAGTGGGGGACTATTTTTTTGAAACAGACCTTTTCTTTTTTGGACCTTCAATAGGCGGGAGGAATTTGTCTGAGTATCCAGACCCTGACATTTTGACGCCTCTTGGGTTGTGTTCCAGTCTGACTTCGTGACGAGAAAGGAAAGCCCCATCCAGTAGTAGTTTGTTTATATAGTTTAATGCTGCTTCAGCGTGCTCTACTAGGTGGTAGAGGTTCATGTCTTCTGGAGAAATACCCCCGTGTTTTTTGAGTACATCTTTTTCTATCCATTTGAGTAAGGGTTGCCAGTAGTCTTTGTCTACCAGGATCACATAGACTCCACTGATTTTTTTGGTTTGAATGAGCGTGAGAATTTCAAACAGTTCATCCATAGTGCCAAACCCTCCGGGGAAATATACATAGATTTGGGAAACAGATGCGAGCATAACTTTGCGAGTAAAGAAATAGTGAAAAGGCTCGCTTTCATTTACATAAGGATTTATACGCTGCTCTTCTGGAAGCTGGATGTTTAGCCCCACAGATTTTCCGCCAGCTTCTTTGGCACCTTTGTTTGCTGCTTCCATGATGCCAGGACCACCACCTGTAACCACGGCAAAACCTTGTTTGGCAAGGTAGTAGGCGAGTTTTTGGGCATCTCTGTATACACTGTGTTCTGGTCCCCATCTAGCTGAGCCAAAAATACTGACCGCATAATCAAACTGACTGATAAATCTAAACCCTTCTACAAATTCAGAAACGATGCGCCAAATTCTAGCCACGGAAAAACCATTGGCTTTTGGAGAAACCATTTTTTTGACTTCTCGTTTGGAAATGAGCGGAACTTTTTGTCCTTTTTTCTTTGGCGGTAGAACTAGATGAATTTTATTGACGTGTCTAGATTTTGGCATTTGTTTTGGGGTTTATAATACTATTTGATATTTGCTAAACATTGTGTTTTGGAGGGCTCAGGTAGGCTCTCGCATGCTTTCTTCTGCAAAGCTTTTATATCTGTGGTAGTTTGGGTATTTTTTGGAAGACTTTGCGTGAAGCTTTGAGGATCCATAAAGTCTACGTCTTTTGGTAATTCAAACTTCGCTGCATCCACTTTCCAACTACCGCACTTCATATTTAGCAGTTGTTCTTGGTCTATGCCTTGCTGTGGCGAGGCGCTTTGGTCAGGGTTTGTTGCGGCCCCGGTGCTCATTTTGTAACCAGTTTTTTGTCCATCCATCCACATGTAGTATTCACTTGCAGTGGTGATCATATGCGAGCCTTGAGTGGTGCCACCTGTGGTGATGGTGAAATCTCCGCGCATTTTTCCATCAGCTACAAATACAACTCCTTCACTTTTGCCACCGTTAATTTCATTGGTAAATGTACAACTGGTGTCTTTTGTGCCCAAAAGACTTTTGATAGATTTTGGACTATCTTCATTTTGCTTATTTTCCATGCTTTCTTGTGTGTTGGTGGAGGGTTTTTCTGTTTGGTCGTCTTTGTCTTTCCGGGTAAATGCAAACACTAGCCCGGCTATGATCAAAATAGCCAGCACCAACCCGAGGATTTTTTTGTTGTTCATATATAATTTTGCTTATTTGCTTGGACAAATTAATTATAGCAGCCTAGGGTTTATTTTTTGGGTAAGCCCCATTGCCATTTGGGTTTTTCGCCAGTTCTATAACAGATGAACAGGAGAATTAAAATTAGCGCGATTGTTTCTACGATAAAAGTTTTGAGGCCCTCAGGGGTAGTTTTGTCTATGCCGAGGGTGTTGATTATTATAGCTCCTAGGAAAAGTAGGAGAGTGAGCCAGCCTTGCCAGGTGGTAGGTGTCCATCCCCAGCCGTAAATTTTTCTTTTGAACCAATATTTATTTGGATTGTCCTTGAGGTAGTCTATGTATTCTTTCAGCATAAGAGTTTGTTTATGATTATTATTTGTTGTTTATAATAAATATATTTGGTGGTTTGATATCTAATTTCCTGGATTCCGGATCGCGTCTCCCAGAGCCTCGACTTGTCCGGAATGACAGAAAAGGAACGATTGGTTTATGGGCTGCTATGTGACTGATCGCTGTTTTGTCATTCCGCCCCGCCAACGGCGGGGCGGAATCCATGCCTTGGGTTTGTTTAATTATTTATTTGCGTTCGTACAAATTAAATTTTCTAAATAACTCACCCTTGTCATTCCGGACAAGGCTTTGCGCGATCCGGAATCCAGAGGTCTTTCTTTGTCTTATTAGTTCACACAAATTAAATTGTTAAACATGTGACATTTGCTTATAGTTGTTGTAGCTATTTTAGATTCCCGCCTACGCGGGAATGACATAACTGTTAAATTCTTAAAATATATTCTGGCAAGACTTTGGTCCCCGTATATTTTTTAATCAATTCTTTCGGCAGTTTTTTGTATGAGCCAATTATTTTTCTGCACATTTTATTACCGCAGTTGCATTTCATGGTCCATGTGTCATCTCTTGCGGTGATAGAAGAGTAGTCAAAAGTGATCTCTTCGCCTGGCTCAATATCTTGCAAGGCTACTATATATAGTATACTCCCACGTTTCTCCACTCTAGCGTTTGGCTCACAAGAGTGGTTGAAAAATGCGCCTATTTTATCTTCTGGGCTGAGGTAGTAGTTTTCGCTGATTCTATAGCAGTTGTCTAAAAAAGTGCCGCGGATTTGTAGTAGGGTAGTGTAGTGATGTCTTTTTCCTTCTACTTTGTAAATGGTTTTGCCGCTTGGAATTTTTTCCATAGCAAAAACTCCCAGTCCGTTTCTGGCAGCTTTGACTTCTAGATTTTTTGATTTCATAAATTATACTAAAACAGTATAATAGACTTCTTACATAACTCTATTCTTGTCATCCCAGAATTTTTGGCTTGGCAAAAATATCTGGGATCCAGGCAGAAAAATATATGGATTCCGGATAATTCTTCGAAGACTCAGAATTTCCGGAATGACAGAACGAGGGATTACGCAAGAGGTTTAATTATAACATTTTTTTAGGAGTGTGGTGGGTGAAAACACCACTTTTTTAGTCGATGTCTTTATTTGGATCCCAGAAGCTGAAGTCCCAGTTTCTACCCCCGCGATGATTACGAGTGGTCCCGCTACTTCCACCATCCATCTCCAGATCTTCTAGTGTGGGTATTGGTCTGAACGCCGCAAATCTTTCCGCTGTCTCTGAGCTAACGGCGCCTGACCTTTTCTTTTTTTCTAATTTTTCCACTGTAGGCTGCTGGTCTGGGTTTAAATGCTTTAATCTTTCTGCCTGCGATCTTGGCTTGCCATTCTGTTCTTGTGACATAATTTAAAATCTGATTAAAAACAATAAAAAAGATCTTCCCAAGAAGATTTTTACATTACTTTTTTATTATTATATATTGAGCCAATTGGTGTCAATTGCTCTCCTTGCCGGTTATTTTTTAGAGAATTTTGCGGGTTGATTTTGTCTTGCTAAATTATAGGATTATTGTATAATAATAAGCGGCAGGAATTATGCGTTAAGGATTGCCTGTTGCGAGTTTGTTGTGGTTGGTCTAACTGTTTTTTGCTTTGCCAAGGATCAAGGATTAAAGATTAAGGATATTAATGGGGTATAGCCAAGTGGTAAGGCAACGGGTTCTGGTCCCGTCATCGTAGGTTCGAGTCCTACTACCCCAGCCAAATATTTTTATTGTCGGGGTGGTTCGGGTGTGCGGATAAGGTTATATGAGTTCAATTATAAATTTTTTTAATTCTTCTTTTTTTGCTGGATTAGCAACCATCTTAACTGGCGCGGTAGTAATCTATATATACCTTAGGCAAAAAAGAGAAGAAAAAGTTCAAGCCGCAAGAATTATTATACAAGAAATAAGAGAGGCTGAAGATAAAGTAGATATAGTGACTGAAAAAATGCATTCAGGGGCAACTAATAATTTGCCTCCGGTATTGCCTGTAAACAACTGGAGGAAGTATTCTCATTTATTTGCAAAAGATTTTGACCAAGATGAGTTGAAATTGATAAATGGCTTTTATAGTAATTGTGAGATTATTCATGATATGGTAGGTAAGCAAAACAATTTTTTTTGGATAACCACTGAAGAGAGGGCTAGGGTTGTACAAAATAAATTGGCAGATCTGCTTTTTTCAGAGGCGCAGAATGTTGATACTTTGTTAGATAAGTACTCTCGCCATCCATACTCTTATGCTCCCCAGCGAACTTTGGACGAGATTACGTTCGCGATCGGACAGTTTAAAAAAATAAGTATCGCTAGTTGCGGACAAAAATTTAAGCATTTGTCAGATCTGTAAAGATTTTAAAATTAATCATTTTATAATATGGACGAATTAATTAATTATTTGCCAGAAGACTACAGGTCTCTGGCTTCGAATTTGGGCAACCTTGATAAGTATGGTCTGGAGCTTGCTCTTATAGCTTACGAGTTAAGGAAGATTAGAGAAGCCCTGGAAGACAAAAAGATATAAAGTGTGCCACACAATTTGAAAGCTTACTGAAATTATAAAAATACCACTACTCTTAAGTGGTATTTTTATTTTTCAGGAGTGGTATAATAAAAGCATGATATATACAAAAATGCAGAAAAAGGTGCTAAAAGTAGTTTTGTTTCTTTTGGTTTTGATTGTGGTTTTTCCGGCTGCTTTGGCCTCTGCTCATCAGCCTAGGGTTACAGAAAGCAGGCAGACAGAAGTGCTAAATCCGGAAGTTTCCAAAGCGTATTACGGGAAGCTGTCTGGTGAGGCAGATGTATACACTATAAATTCCCCCACACCGTTTGATTTGTACGTGGGTGTTCTGGTGCCAGATATTGATGGACAAAAGAAAGATTTGTCGGCGACTATTTGGAAAGACGGGTTGCAAATTGCAAATTTAGATGCAGCAACTTTTACTTGGAAAAAGTTTTTTGAACCATTTGGGCATGACTCTTATTTTGAAGGTCCAGAGTACAAAGCGCGCGCTGAAGCAGGTGCTTACGAAATTCGCGTATCGAGCCCTAGTAATGACAGTAAGTATTCTCTGGCGGTGGGGGAGATAGAAAAATTTGATTTCAAAGAAACTGTAAACGCGATCACGCTTATACCGCAACTGAAAAAGAATTTTTTTGATAAATCGCCGATTGATTTTATCCTGTCGCCTTTTGGTTGGGGACTGATAGTTATAATGTATATTTTGGCTATCGTGGCAGGCTGGCTATACAGGTTTATTTTGAAGCGTATGAGTAAGGGTGCAGTTAGGGGAGTAGGGAAAAATATAGGCAAGCGCGATCGTGTGCTCAGATTTGCTATTGGCGTCGTACTGCTCCTTTTGGCTATTACCACTACCTGGAATCCACTCCTGCTTTTCTTCTCCGGCTTTGCAATCTTCGAAGCTCTGTTCTCGTGGTGCGCTGTTTATCAAATAATGCGGAAAAATACTTGTCCTGTATAGAGTCCATAAAAGAGCCCTCCTGGCTCTTTTATTCGCCATAATCCATAAAAAGGAGTAAAATTACTGTACGGGTAGGTTTACTTATGGTAAATATTCAAGACTTAACTCAAAGAATTGTTGCCTTTCGTGATGCAAGAGATTGGAAGCAGTTTCATAACCCAAAAGATATGGCGCTGTCCTTAGTGTTGGAAGCTGCTGAGGTTATTGAACATTTTCAGTGGAAAAATGGAGAAGAAATGGAGCAATATACCCAAGCTCACAAAGATGAAATATCAGAAGAATTAGCTGATGTGTTGTATTGGGTTGTGCTAATGAGTTATGACTTAGGAATTGATATTCTCGAGGCCTTGGATAAAAAAATGAAAATCAATGAGGAAAAATATCCCATTGAGAAAGCAAAAGGTAATGCCAAAAAATATACAGACCTAAAATAGCATGATAGTATACTCTTCAACCAAAAAAGGTTTTACAGCAGACGTCATTTCAAATCAAATTGAGAAAGTGGTCCTTTCTGCTTTTGTCCGTGAAATGGGACATTCTACCGGTAAATCTGAAATACAGTCATGGCGTAATTCCATGATGTACATGAACAATATTGTTGCTGATCCCGATATACCAGATGACGTAGGTATAGCCATAGAATATAAAATTCCACAAACTTCCAAACGGATCGATTTTATTATTACCGGAGCAAATGAAGCGCAGAAAGCGGCGGCGGTATTAATAGAACTAAAACAATGGAGCGATGCCGAGCTGACGAATATGGATGGCATAGTCCGAACTTTTGTTGGCGGTAGTACTCGGGAGGTAAATCATCCATCTTATCAAGTTTGGTCGTACGCCGCACTTCTCGAAGATTTTAATAGCAATGTGCAATCCGACCAAATAGCCTTAGCTCCATGCGCATACTTACACAACTATGTTGATAATGGTGTCATTAGGCATGAGTTTTACAAAGAATACTTGGACAAAGCTCCAGTATTTTTGCGTGACGATGCATTGCAGCTTAGAGAGTTTATAAAACGGTTCGTAAAATATGGTGACTCGAAAAATATTTTATACACCATAGACAATGGAAAAATTCGCCCATCCAAAGCATTGGCAGACAGTTTAGCATCCATGCTTCAGGGTAATAGGGAATTTATATTAATTGATGATCAAAAATTAGTATACGAAACGGCACTTAATTTAGCTAAAACTGCAAGCCCAGAAAAGAAACAGGTTTTAATAGTACAGGGTGGCCCGGGGACAGGAAAGTCTGTGGTTGCTGTGAATTTGTTGGTTGAAATGACTCAAAGAGGCTTAGTGGCACAATATGTCACACGTAACTCCGCGCCCAGAAAAGTCTATGAGGCTAAGTTAACCGGTAAATTATCTAAAAGTAGGATTTCAAATTTATTTACCTCCTCAGGGTCGTTTTATAATATTGCTCCTAATACTTTTGACGCGCTTATTATAGACGAAGCTCATCGGTTAAGTGCCAAATCGGGTGTCTTTAGTAATTTAGGCGACAATCAAATTATGGAGCTTATGAATGCTGCGAAGTGCTCAATATTTTTCATCGACGAAGATCAGCGTGTCACAACAAAAGACATCGGTACAAAAGCAGAATTAATGCAGTGGGCCGCGGACTTAGGAATTGAAACGCACTACCTGGAACTTGCTTCACAATTTCGCTGTAACGGATCAGATGGGTACTTGGCATGGTTGGATGAAATTTTGCAAATCCGAGAAACAGCCAACACAGACCTCGAAGGGCTTAATTATGATGTTCAAGTGTATAATAACCCCAATGCATTACACGACGACATTCGAAAAAAGAACACGGTGAACAATAAAGCACGTATGGTAGCCGGATATTGCTGGAATTGGGTGAGTCAGAAAAATCCAGAGTTGAAAGACATTACCATTGGTGATTATTCAGCAACGTGGAACCTTGCCGCTCATGGCCAAGCTTGGATTATTCATGCAGAATCAGTAAATGAAGTAGGCTGTGTTCACACATGCCAAGGTTTGGAGTTAGACTATGTTGGCGTAATTATCGGACCAGACCTTATCGTAAGAGATGGAAAAATTATTACCGACGTTACTAAGCGCGCCGCTACTGACCATTCGGTAAAAGGGCTTAAGGGTATGGCCAAGCAGGACCCTGTTGAGGCAAAAAAACTTGCCGATGCAATTATTAAAAATACATACCGCACTCTTATGACTCGTGGCATGAAAGGTTGTTACATATATAGTACCGATCCAGAAACGCAGGCCTATTTTAAAGAAAAAATAGTTTCTACTACTAAAAATACTGCGTACGGAGATATTCCTACGGGCATGCTACCTAGCACAGACAAGTAATTATGACTCCAAAAACAGTTCAAGATTCCAGAGAAGGACACAGGGCGCGATTGCGAGATCGTTTTTTACAGTCCGGGCTTGATGGTTTTTTGGACTACGAAATAGTGGAACTACTACTCACTTTGGGCACCCCACGAAAAGATTGTAAGCAGCCCGCTAAGCAGGCAATAGAAAAGTTCAAGGGTCTACAGGGTGTGCTTGATGCATCCCTAGAAGATTTACAAGAAATTAAAGGCATAGGACCGGCTAACGCATTTGGCATAAAATTATTTCAGGCGGTTGCTGAGCAATATGCAAAAGTTTCTTTAAGCGCCAAGCTATCGCTACACGACCCTGAGGCGGTTTATAATTTTTTGAAGGAAAAGATAGGTAGAGAAAAGACCGAACAATTTGTTTTATTATTTTTTGACACGCGAAATAATTTAATCACACACACTATTTCATCCGGTACTCTAAATGCAAGCTTGGTTCATCCAAGAGAAGTGTTTAGCCAGGCAATAGCTCACCATGCATCGCACGTTATTGTTGCCCATAATCATCCTTCTGGCGACCCAACTCCTTCGCAGGAAGACGTCACTACAACTAAACAACTTGTAGAGGCAGGCAAAATTTTAGGCATAGCAGTGGTAGACCACCTTATAATTTGTAGAAATAGTTTTGTGAGTTTAAAAGAAAAGAGTGTTTTTTAGCAAAGGTGTTTATATATATGGAAACTAGCATATTCCCGAGAAATTATTCATTATCATCAGACAGATATGGCGCTCTTATAAATGGTTTTAATTTTGTTTTGCATGAAGGCTACCAGGCTTGTGTGGGAAAAAATAATTCAGGCAAGTCTTCATTTTTACAATTTGTTTTTAGGTGCGCCTATTCGACTACTGAGATAGGGTCAAATGGGTTATGCTATATCCCTTCTGATAGAGATTATATCGAACAAACAATTCAACTCAATGAAGATTTGGGCAGTCATAACAGTAAGCTATTTAATAACGTACTAGAAGGAAGAACTCTTGCACATTTAAATCATGAAGGTGGGCTACCGTCTAATGCTTTATATAAACTACTGTTGAATCACACAGATCTAAAATCTCAAATCAATGCTCTGGATAAACTTTTATTTAGATTGGGTTTTGGTGAAGTTAGTTATGTGGGTAATCAGTCAATATATTCACAGGGTGTTCCAGTATGGTTTGCTGGTTCAGGAAACATAAACTTATTACCCATTTTAGCAGCTTTAACAGATAAAAAGTTAAAAGTCATATTAATTGATGAGCCAGAAAGAGGGTTGGAGCCTCAAATTCAGAAAAAGCTTCGAGACCTATTAATTACAGAGTCAAAGGATAAGGCGATCATCGTATCGACTCATTCACATCTTTTTTTAAACAAAGAGTTACCAGAAAATAATTTTAAAATTAGTAAAGATTTTAAAGGTATAGAAATGTTGCGAGATTTAAGGGACTTGCAAGACGTGACCTTTAATTTGTTGGGAAATTCATTTGAAGACTTATATTTGCCTGGAAATTATTTAGTCGTTGAGGGTTCAGCAGATCAAGAAATATGCAATAAAGTTTTAGAGCTAAAAGGTGTGCCCATGGGTAGGGTAAAGGTATTGGCAGCACGTGGTATAAGCAAGGTTTCAGATCAAATAAGTGCAGTGTGTGAAGTGCTGAGACCAGTCGCTATGGGTGATTCTCCCTACTCACAAACAGTGGTGGCACTTATAGATAAGCCAGAAGATAATTCTGCATTGACTAGTGCTAAAGAAATTGCAAAATGTTTAAATGGCACAGGCCGTTATTTTGAATTAGACACGAGTTCACTCGAGGAATATTTATATAACCAAAATATTATAGATGAGGAAGAATTGGCCTTGGTAACCACTGTAGAGGGAAAAGTTAAAGAATTAGCAAAAACATCGCTTTCCAAAAAAGTTGCAGCGAGACTAACTATTGATGACTTAGAAAAGATGCCCATTATAGTAAAAGCGGTTGAAAAGGCAATAGAAAAATTAGAACCTGTTAGAGATTAAAAATGGAAAAATCGCACGGCTCCCCATAATTCGTATTTATAGTT
Source organism: uncultured Candidatus Saccharibacteria bacterium (assembly GCA_964524915.1). Classification (GTDB taxonomy): domain Bacteria; phylum Patescibacteriota; class Doudnabacteria; order UBA920; family UBA920; genus CAZGEB01. The sequence continues at coordinate 4,956 of CAZGEB010000011.1, read as the reverse complement.
CGCTAATTCTTTTTAGGTACTGAGGAGTTTGTTCTTTAGGTGGCTGGATTAATACATATATCCATTCTGTGGACAGGTTGTTGATGATATGTCCAAAAAATGCTATAATTTGGACATATGCAGTTTGACCCGAAAAAACCTTATAATCAACTGCCTTTTCTGCCTCCAAGTATCGATTTGGATGATGTTGATATCTTGAAAAAGGTGAATTTGGCCAATATTTCCCTAAGTAAACTTGAGGGTAGTTCAATGTCGATACCCAATAGGAATTTGCTTATAGAGCCCTTGTCCGTAAAAGAGGCTGTGGCGAGTTCTGGTATAGAGAATATAAACACCACCGTGGCAGAGGTCTTTCAAGCTGAAGTCTTTGTTGAGAGGGAAATATCGAAAGAGCAAAAAGAAACTTTGCACTACAAAGACGCACTTCGTATGGGTTATGCGTTTATTAAAAAACAAGGCTTTTTGAATACAAATTCTTTCTTGGCTATACAAAAAATACTTGAACCCAATAAGGCAGGAATTAGAAAGTTACCCGGAACAAATATCAAGAACTCCATAACCGGAGATGTTATATATACACCACCTGAAGGCGAGGATCGCATTTTGGGGCTGCTTAAGAATTACGAAGATCATTATAACTCATTTGATGGAGATGTGGACCCGTTGGTAAATTTAGCCATACTTCATTACCAGTTTGAGGCTATTCATCCATTTTTGGATGGTAATGGCAGGACTGGGCGGATTTTAATGGTACTGCACTGTATTTTATCGCAGCGTCTTGAATTGCCAATCTTATTTTTAAGTGGGTACATAAACCAGCACAGAACGGAGTACTACCGCTTACTGAATTTAGTCACTACTGAATCTGCTTGGAAAGAATGGATATTGTTTATTCTCAACGCTATAGAAATACAGGCAGCAGAGACCGCAAAGACTGTGGTGAAGATTAAAGAGATGCGGGAAGAATATAAACTTGCCATAAAAGACAAGCTGCCAAAGATTTATTCTGCAGACTTGGTGGATTATTTATTTGCTAATCCATTTTATAGTCAACAACGCTTATCGCAACACATAAGCAAAGAGCGCAAGACCGCTGCAAAGTATTTAAATTTGCTTGTAGAAGAAGGGTTGATTGAAGCTTCTAAAATTAAACGAGAGAAAGTTTATTTTTGTCCTAAATTACTCAAGCTGCTTTCTTAAATATAATTAAAAGCCTTGTCTAATTATATGAATCTAGAAACATGTAAGAAATGTGGAAGTAAGAATATAATTATGGTTGAGTATCTTCCTGGTAGTCCTGAGCGATATGACGGTGTTAGTGAAATAGACTGCCGTGACTGTGGTGTGAGGATTGGCAGGTGGACAGGAAAAGAGTTGGCGACAGGCGAAATCGAAAAACGCTACGGCGGTGAGTAGAAATCAGAAAGTCTTTACTTTGTATGATCAGAATTGATAGGCACGGCAATAATATCCCTGACGGAAGACCGACTGGTAATTTTGAATTTTTGGATCCTGATTTAGAAGGGTTGCACGGAAGCAGTTATTGTGTCGGTTTAAAATATCGTGGTGGAAATGTTCGTGATCCTAAAAATTGGGTTTATGACCACACAAATTATTGGGGCACATCTCACGGGCCAGAGATGGAGGAGGAACCGGAAGTGGTAAGTTTTGGGAAATTAGAAAACTTGCTCAGCAGACATGGTACGACTTTAGAGCGGCTTATTTCGGAGTATATTCAATTAGAGTTTCCGAAGTAGGGTATTTAAATTAAATAAGTGTAATTAATCTTAAAAATATATGACTGAAGAAAAAAATGAACATGAAGAGGAATTTAGGGTACATGGCTCGGAGGTGGTGGGGAAGATCAAAGAGATTATCAAAAAGGGCAACGCTAGGCGTATCATTTTAAAAAATGAAAAAGGCGAAGTTCTCATGGAGATCCCTTTGACTTTTGCAGTGGTTGGCGCGGTGTTTGCCCCAGTACTTGCCGCTGTGGGAGCTCTGGCAGCACTTCTGACTGAGTGCAGTATTACAGTGATCAGGAAAGATTAAGTTTATTTTTTCGTGTTATGATGAAGTGTGGAGAGGAGAGTTTCTCCGCATTTTTTTAACTTTCAATGCTAAATTTTTTTCTTAAAAGAAGTTTTGTAGACTCTGCAAAAAATGGTCGCCTGGAAATCCACGAGCGGTTTGGCGTAAGAGAGATCCATACCGGCACTTTTTATCAATCGGGTCCATATATCAAAAAAATGTGGCAGAAAGTTTTAAAAAGTCTTCCAAGTGATTTTGGGGTTCACAAAATTTTAGTTTTGGGCTTGGGCGCAGGAGACGTAGTGAGACTGCTTCGGGTGAAGTACCCCCAGGCAGAAATTACTGCTGTGGATTTTGATGTGGAAATGAAAAAGATCGCAGAAGGTGCTGGCCTAGGTAATTTGCCTCATCCTCGAATAATTATAGACGATGCTTTGAGTGCTTGTGAGAAGCTATTGCAACAAGGAGAGAAATTTGACCTTGTGGTAGTAGATCTTTTTTTGCGAGAAAAATTGGCAAGTGTGGTTTTTGAGGGCAACTTCGTGTCGGCGCTACAAAAGATTTTAGACAGGCAGGGTCTTGTGCTTTTCAATTGCAATGAAGATTTTTTGAAAGTTCAAAGTGTATGGCAAAAGTACTTGTCTTTTTGGGGGAAGATTTCATTTCATAAAAACATGGTAACGCTTTGGCGACCTTTTGGTTTGGGTAAAATCGGCGATCCTTTTCCTGAAAGGTATATAGATCGTAAGCAGTCGCCAGAATATTTAGCTAAAATTCACGGGGTGACCCAAAAAATGATTTGCCGTGGAGGTATATACGGCGTCGCCACGCAAAATAAATATTTTTCCATAGAAAAATATTTTACAGATATAGCGCCGGATGTAAAATCAGAAAATTATTTGCGGGTGATTATTTGGCAACCTTTTACTGTGACTATTCCACCAAAGGGGTGGTGGAAAAATTGGTTGTGGATGAGAGAGCTAAATTCTGGAGTGGTGGATTTGGAAAACCCGCGAGATTTTACGAGTATGTGGAGTGATCACGCAAAAAGGCAGCTTGCCAAATGGCACAAACAAAGCGAATTTGAGATTATAGAAATGTCACTAGAGGAGTTTACCCTCGCCTACAAAGAGTCCAAGGCTTTGGATGTGGTCACCAGACATGATTTTATAAAAGTCATGGAGTTTCAAAAAAAACATGGCATGTCTATTTATTTTTATGGAGTGAGAAATAAAATAAGTGGAGTGGTTATATCTGGTTTGGCCGTGACTGATTATCCAAGCCTAGCTCTGTCTACTCATACAATCGCCTTCACTCACAAAAAAGAAAAGAATTCTTTTGCGGGCACTGCTTTAATTCACCACTGGTATACAGAATCCCAAAAACGAAATTTGCGATTTTTGAATTTTGGGGTGATTTGGAAAAAAGGGGATCCCAAAGCCTGGACGGGCTACTCTAAATTCAAAAAACAATTCTCTCTATACATTTTGGCTTTCCCAGTGCCTTTTATAAAAATAGTTTTGCCTAAACGGAAGCCTTGATTTTTGAATAAATTGTTGGTGTTATAATTAGATTATGCAGGGTACGCAAATAGCGATCTTTCAACAGAAGCAAGTACGCAAAACTCTTTATAAAAATGAGTGGTGGTTTTCGGTTGTAGATGTGGTTGCGGCACTTACCGATAGCCACAATCCTAATGATTATTGGTATAAAATGAAAATTAGGGTAAAAAGCGAAGACGGTTTTGAACTATCGACGATTTGTCGATGGTTGAAATTACTTGCTCCAGACGGAAAAATGCGTGAAACTGACTGTGCAAATACAGAGGGGCTATTCCGCATTATTCAGTCTATTCCTTCTCCGAAGGCCGAACCTTTTAAGCGGTGGTTGGCGCGGGTGGGTTATGAGCGTGTGCAGGAAATAGAAGATCCAGAACTTGCCACTAAGCGCACTAGGGTCTTGTATAAGCTTAAAGGTTATTCTGATGATTGGATAGAAAAGCGCATGCGCGGTATTGCTATTCGCGAAGAGTTAACTGATGAATGGCATAAGCGTGGGGCTGGGATCAAGCAGGATTACGAGATACTTACAGCTGAAATTTCCAAAGCGACTTTTGGTTTAGTGCCTAGTGAGTATAAAAAACTCAAAGGATTGAAAAGAGAAAACTTGAGAGATCATATGGATGATTTCGAGCTTATTTTTAGCATGCTTGGAGAACGTTCAACTACCGAAATTCACCGTACGGAAGATTCTCAAGGAATCAAGAAACTCAAAAGTGATGCTCGGGCGGGTGGAGAAATAGCTGGTGGTGCTCGTAAGAATTTAGAAAAGAGACTTGGTCGGTCCATTGTGTCTAAAGATAATTTCTTGCAATCAAAACAAAAATCTCTTAAGAGGAAGTAAGAGCAAGTTATACTGCCATTAGACTATTCATTGAAAAACAGGTATCCTTAGGTGGGTACGATAATTAAAATCAGTTTAAAAATTTATGGCAAGAACAAGCACATATTTAAATTTCCCCCGAAATACTGAAGAAGCATTTTTATTTTATAAATCTGTTTTCGGCACGGAATTTGTAGGCGAAATTTCTCGTTTTGATTCAGTGCCCGCTATGCCGGGCCAGCCGCCTATGGCAGAAGAGGATAAAAATTTGGTTATGCATGTGGTGTTGCCAATTTTGGGTGGACACGTACTCATGGGTACAGATGCCCCAGCCTCTATGGGTTTTACAGTTACCCAGGGTAATAATATTTTTATCAATCTAGAACCAGACACTAGAGCCGAGGCCGATTCATTATTCGCTAAACTGTCCCAGGGTGGTAAAGTCGGTATGCAACCTCAAGAAATGTTTTGGGGTGGATATTTTGGATCACTCACTGATAAATTCGGTGTCCAGTGGATGATCAATTGTGAAAGTAAAGAATA
>CAZGEB010000010.1:0-25627 GCA_964524915.1 uncultured Candidatus Saccharibacteria bacterium | reverse complement strand
GGAGAAGCCCAACCTTTTGTAAGTCTAATTTTAGGAATCGTACTAGCTGTAGCGGTTTTGCAAGTGTTGAAAAAAAATTTCATCTGGATAATCGTTCTTATAGTACTTTTACCAGCTTCGCTTTCCATACTAAAAGGCATAGCAGAGTTACTTGTCAGCGCACTCAAATATTTATTTGGGGTATCATAGCCTAAGGCTAAATAAAATAAGCCTGTAAAATCATACAGCCAGAAAAGTTAAAACTTTTCTGGCTGTATGATTTTGTGTTCAAGAAAATAATCAATACACGAACAATGTCACCAAAATACTAGCGGGGGAGTTGGAGAAACTACCATTGAAATAAATACGCGTACTGTATTCTCCAGGCGCTAATCCAGCAGGACTTACAGAAACACCAACACCAGCTGACTGTAATGGGGCAAGGCTCAAAGTAGAAGTCGCATAACCAGTGTTCAGCCATGCGGGCTGATTGGGGACAGAGATATTATAAGTCAAAGATTGAGTACTGGAATTATTGCTAATGTGGGCAGTGTAGGCAGTAGGAGCAGCACTACCAGTAGAGTAATAGTAATTCACAGCGGTATCACTTAAAACCAAAGTTGGCTGAGAAGAAGAAGCGGCAGCCACCACAGTCAAATAAAGCCTTTTTGTAGAAGTAGATCCCACGGCATCTGTAACCACAACATCCCAATAGAAAGTACCGACATTGTTTGAGACCGTGGAATTTAACTGAGTAGAGAATAATCCATTATCACCAAAACCCAAAACACAGCAGGAGGAAGGGTAGCTAGTACCAGTATAGGACCACTTATAAGGAGCGACTCCACCGCTGGCTTGCAACTGATAAGAGTAAGCTTGGCCAACAGTTGCATTTGGTAAAGTCGCAGTAGTGATGCTCAAAGTTTGACTACTACTCGAACTCGGCAAAACAGTCAAACTAAAAGATTTGGAAATTCCCGAAGAGCCTGTTCCAGTATAAGTTTGATCAATAATGGTCAAATCAAAATTGTAAGTGCCAGCTTGAGTAGGTATGCCAGTGATATACACAGTACCTCTACCGCCATTATTGGATGGTGTCATCCCAATATTTGCCAAAGAACAACTCCCGGAAATTCCAGTACAAAGACCGGTAGGTAGACTAGAAAAAGTAGAGTACAAAGAATGCGTCCCGGAATAGCTGTAATTAATGCCCGTGGAATACTGCTTACCTACAGTGGCAGGAGGCAAGATAGAGGTAGACAAAAATTGAAATGTTTGATCAATGTTCTGATTCGCAGCGCCAACTGTCAAAGTAAATTGTTTAGAGAAAGTAGCTGTGTATTGATCAGATAAAGTAAGAGTGACAGTATAATTACCAGCTTGAGTAGGAATACCAGACAGGTTCACCACCCCAGGATTGTTATAAATAATACCCAAATTGGAATTAGGATTACTGACATTGCCAGTAGTTATACCAGCTGGCAATCCACTAAAAGTGGCATTTGTGGCATAATTTGTGCCAGAAGTTATATATTTAAAATCAATCTTAGCACTATAAGACGCACCTACTGTTGCTGCGGGCAAAGTATCGGTAACTATCTGAAAAGAAGCGTTTGCAACTGTAGGAGAAGAAGTGTTCATTACAGAACTTGGAATCGAAACCTGCTCAGGAAGCCTTGGCCTCAAAGTACCCAAAACAGTGCCATCAGAATCAGCGGTATTAGCAGGAATCACATCGTTAGAGTTGTACCCCCAAGACATCAAAGTACCAGAATCTGGTATGGAAAATAGACCATTCATAACCACAAGATACAGTGTGCCATTTCTGTTTATCACAGTACCTGGCAAATGAGCAGAAAGGGGATTACTAATATTAGATGCAGTGGGCAAGAAAGACACATCCCCATACAAAGCATTTCTAAATTTGAACCCGAGGCTAGTAAAAACGCTCTCACTAGTAAAGCCGGCTTTTGTACCGTTGGTTATCAAGTAGCAGGTACCTTTTTCAGTTCCTCTGTCTGCACACACAATCGTTCCATCCCTTGGAGGAATAAAACTACCCACAGGTAAAACTAAATCTTCCGCAGAAGCTGGTAAAACATTTCCCCAAGAATTAAAACTGTAAGAGAGGAAAGCACCCTCGGAAGTATAAGGTCTACGAGTCGTACGACCATTTTCCCAAGTCACCGTATACACAGTGCCACTGGAAATGATATTGGTCCCAAAGCTATGCTGAGAGGCTGATGCCGTATGAAGCCCCACAAAACTGAGGGCCAAAGCTACAATCATCCCCGCAATAATATTTTTAATATTTTTTTTCATAATATAAATTAGTTGCTAGTTGTCCCGCCCGTGGCGGGATTGCTACAAATATTATGGCACATTTTTAGATTTTTGTCATTTTAAAACTTTCCTGATATAATAAATAAATTACAAGTAACATTTTTATACATGCAAAATACAAACAGAATCTGGATCATAGTCTGGGTAATCCTAGCCGCAGCTGGCACTGTAGTAGCAGGGCTCGGATATGGACTGACACAGCAAAATTATAGGCAATCTGCCAATGATCCGCAGATTGAAATCACAGAAGAAGTGGCCGCTGCCATAATTCAAGGGGCCACTGCTGATCAAATTATCCCAGAAGGCACACCCACCACCGACATGAGCAAAAGCATGACAGCTTTTGTGATGATCCTAGACAAAGACGGGAAAGTGGTAGGCACCTCATCTAAGCTAGATGGGGAAACACCAACCCCGCCAAAAGGTATGCTGGATGCCGCCAAGGACAAAGATCGCAATATGGTCACTTGGCAACCCAAAGAAGGTGTGAGGATCGCAGCTGTTGTAAGAGCTGTCAAAAACGGTCAAGATGAAGTCTTTGTCTTGTCTGGAAAAAATATCCGGGAAGTAGAAAAACGCATTGCCCAAGTTTTCAAAATGGTAGTTGCCGCCTGGGCGATTCTACTCATCCTCGCCGCGGTTTTAGTTTATGCTCTACAAATTCTTTTCCGCAGCAGGGGAGTGGTAGTAGAAAACGACACCTTGGTTATAGTAGAAGGAGATAGCCAAAAAGATACTAGCAATACTGCAGAAAATATTACCGAAGAACCTTTGGCGTAATCAATACAACTATCAAAAAGCCTTTTTTGCACAAAGAAAGGCTTTTTTAATTTTCAAAAATATCCTTTTTCGTACTCAAGTAAATTTTATACTTCAAAGCAAACCTCAAATCTGTCTGTCAATTTTTCACATATGTGAAAAATTGACAGATTGCTAAAGTGGATAGCAAACAAATAAATGTAACATTATGCCCATGCTAAAATAAACTCATGCGACTTTCACCCTTACAAACCAAGCTTTATAGAAAACTCAAAACCCCGGACAAAATTCAAGATTTTCTAAACACCATCCCAATCAATTTTGAAGAAGCAGGGGAGACCTACATGTCGCCCCTAGAAGTTTTGAAAAATAACAAAGCTCACTGCGCTGAAGGCGCACTCCTATCCGCCAGTATTTTGCGTTTTCACGGACACGAGCCGCTGGTAATGGATTTACGCTCTACAGATGAAGACGTAGATCATATGGTCACCTTATTCCAAATGACGAATCCGCCAGCTGGCGGATGGGGTTGCATCAGCAAAACCAATCACGCAACCTTAAGATACCGCGAGCCCATCTACAAAAACCTTCGCGAGCTTGCAATGAGTTTTTTTCATGAATATTTCGACAATCAAACTCGTAGAAAAAACTTGCGCGAGTATTCAGGTGCCGTAAACTTAAAACGTTTTGATTATTTAAATTGGGAAACTACAGACAAAAATCTACAAGAGTTGATCGACGGGGTAGATAGCAGCAGGCACTACCCGCTGATAAATAAAGCGCAAATCAAAAATCTTAGACTTGCAGAACCCATAGAAATTAACGCCGGCAAAATCCTAGAATGGCCCGAGCCAAAATAAAACATCAAGAATAAAATATCAAGGCACCGTTCTCTGACAAGCAATCCTTCTCGTATCGTCATCCCAGAATTTTTGGCTTTGCAAAAATATCTGGGATCCAGATGTTGCTATCTTTGTCATCCCGATTGAGGCTTGGCGAATAGAGGGATCCCTTAAATTGCAATAGGCAAGAGATTCCTCGGCCTCATCCGAGACGGGCTAACTCGGAATGACACATTTACCCACAAATAAAGCAAAAAACATGTCTATTGCAAATTAACCAAAAATATGCTATAATATATAAATAGCGATGAAAATACTATTTTAAATCAAAAAGAAGGTTTTGTTTCTTTCCCGACCGCGGGTGGTTTAAGTAGTTTTCCATTTACACATTTAATAAATTCAACAAAGCAAACAGCACCTTCATTTTTTGAAAGTGCTGTTTTTAATTTTAAAAACCCCAATTGTCATTGCGAGAAGGCCCTGCGACGAAGCAATCCAGTGGCTTATATATATCATCATAATATCGTTATGGATTGCCACGCTCCCCGAGCGTCGCTCGCAATGACAAACTTTGGAACAATCCGACTTCACTTAAATTACCAAAACATATGACAGAAAAAATTATTTTAAATAAACTCAAGCTTGAAGTAAATGATAATTCTCAAGAAATATCATTGTCTTTTGGTGTGCAAAAGATGGGACTAGTGGGGAAAAATGGAATTGGCAAAACCAGCCTTTTGAAATTAATCGTAGGGGAGAGTGATCCTATATCCGGAAATATTATCAAGGACACACAAATTGCTTACTTGCCACAAGACTACCAATTCAATTTAAAAATGACGATTGCACAGACACTAGGCATACAAGAGAAACTTGAGGCAATAGAAGAAATCAAAGCGGGCACACAAAGCAAAAAGCTACTAGAAATTATTGAAGGAGATTTTGACATAGAAAGCAGGGCTGAGGATCTCTTACAAGACTTCAACCTCCAAAATATAAATCTCTATAAAAAATTAGAGGCGCTTAGCGGGGGAGAAAGGATGAAGGTCGCTTTGGCAAAACTTTTCCTTTTCTCTGAAAAGTTTATCATCATGGATGAGCCAACCAACAATTTAGACAGGGAGTCCCGACAAATTCTTTATCAAAAAATCCAAGACTACCAAGGCGGTATGCTTGTAGTTTCCCACGACAGAGAGCTTTTGAATATGATGGACGAAATTGTAGAGCTTTCAATCAAAGGCATAAAAATCTATGGTGGCAATTACCAAATGTATGAAAACCAAAAATTAACTGAAGCAGAAGTTACCCAAAGAGTTTTCACCACCACCAAGCAAGAATTTAAAAAAGTGAAAAAACAAGCTCAAGCGGTAAAAGAAAAGCAAGAAAAAAGAACTTCGCACGCAGCCAAAAGAGCCGAAACCCAAAAAATACCCAAAATTCTTTTGGGCGGCATGATAGAGCGCGGACAAAAGACCGCAGCTAGTCTAAAAAACTTACACGACAAAAGAGTTTTAGAGGCGAAAAATAAATTCAATCAAGCCAAAGAAAATATCCTTCCGCAAAATGAAATCTATGCGGATTTAAGCAAAACAGAAGTACCCAAAGGCAAGCTCATGGTAAAACTAGAAGGCGCGTCTTTTAACTATGAAGATAATAAACAAATCATCAAAAATCTTTCCTTGGATATTTACGGACAAGAAAGGCTAGCTATAACTGGCAAAAATGGATCTGGCAAAACCACCTTATTAAAAATGATAACCAAAGAACTTTCGCCACAAAAAGGAAGCGTAAAACTTGGCACGGAAAAAGTGGCGTACCTTGACCAAGAAGTAAAAGTTTTAGACCCGCGCCTTACTATACTAGAAAATGTAGTGAGTATAGGAAAAATAAATCAAGACGCAGCACGCAAGTGGCTAGCTGGATTTTTATTTTTAAAACGCGATGTGTTTAAAAAAGTAGGGGATTTAAGTGGGGGAGAAAGAATCCGGGCGGGACTAGCCGCTGTGCTTTCAGGAGAAAAACCTGCCGAGCTGCTGATTTTGGACGAGCCAACCAACAACCTAGACTTAGACAGTATCCAGCAAATTGAAAGTGCCCTGCAAAAATACAAAGGTACTCTTCTAGTCATCTCCCACGACCAAAACTTCCTAGAAAACATCAGAGTGGAGAGGTATATCGACTTGAACTAACGCACCCATGGTCATCTTCGTAGCAGGAGCACCCCAACACCACCCCTCACCAAACCATAAAAGACCACATCTGACAAGCTCCACAAATTCAACTAAAGTGATATAATGCATTAAATAATGTGGGTTGGCTAAAAAGAGACCATTAGCCAACCCAGCAACAAACTCTAACCACAAATCACCAGAATCTTCTGAAAATCATAATTTTATGGAAGAAAAAACAAGCCCAAAACAACTTAAATCAGATACGAGACAATGGAATTCTGGCCGAGTTCATTTTGCGGTCATTGGCTGGGAAGGAAAACCCGAAGATAATTATATTGTTTTCGAGAAGAACTTTTTTGGAAAAACAAAAAACCAAGATCAAAGATTTAATCTGCGTTTTAGGGATTGGCAAAACCTTAAAAAACTTATTGATGGCGAGTTGAACTCTGTTACTGAGTGGGAAAAGACAATTTCTGTTGTTGACAAGGAAAGTCTCGAAAAATTAATAAATAAAGACCCTGACATTTTTTCCAAAGTTCTAGCAAGTCCAAATATATTAAAACTGAGCGATTCCAGCCTCGAATCACTAGATCGAATTGCAGTAAAGATATACGAAGTTAAAGCCGAAAGAATTGATTTAATTTTAAAAAAGATAGCTGAAACACCGTCTGCGGATCTAGAAAAGTTTAGTGTATTATTGAACGACTTGAGATTGAATCAAGTTTCAATGATGACCACCTTAGTGTATCAAAAATTGAAAATAATTGATTTGCTTGAACAAGTCATTACATCTCGTGAGAGTAAAGAAAAAGATGTTCACCAGATTTTTGAAAAACATCCGTGGCTTTTAGGCAGGGCTTTTGAAATTGTTTCAAGCGATAAGGCACTTACAGAATATTTAGAAACAAATCTGCAAGATGATCCAGAAACTAGAGTAAGGCCTGACATAATCGCAAGCACAATTCCTTATACCAATGATATTATAATTATCGAACTTAAAAGACCGGGAATTAAACTTAAAGCAAGGCATATTGGACAGGTCTTAGAGTATAAATCATTAGTTGAAAGGAACAAACCTAATGTAAGAAATATAAACTGTTTTGTTTTTGGTTATGAAAAAGATACTACTTTTACATTTTCAAAAGACGCAACTATAAAAACTTTTTCTGAATTAGTATCAGAACTTAGACATGAATATAAAGAGTACCAGAAAGTGCTGGATATTGGGAAAAACCTTGAGATAGAAAATTTTTAGTATATGTCTGCACAAATAGAAAGAGAAATAAGAAAAATTGGTTTCTGCCCTCACTGTGGGAACCAGACCACTCAAAAGTTGGTTTTTAATCAATTATTCGAAGGCTTGTTTTATTCACTCGATACGGGAGAAAGAGTAGAAGAGCCACCAGAAAACAGCAACTATTACATAGCTGTTTGTGAAACATGTAATGAAATACTTGTATACTCAGATATGTTTGGTGAAAAAGGACCAGATTTCTTCACATCTACAAATCTATTATGGCCTAAAGTTGATTTACACAAGTCAGTCCCAAAAATTGTTTCGGACTGCTACAAAGAAGCCGCCAGAATTAAACAAATAGCTCCAAATGCTTTTGCCACCCAGATACGCCGGGCTTTAGAAGCAATTTGTGACGACAGGGGAGCCAAAAAAGGTGATCTGCAAGAAAGATTAGGCGATTTAATTTCTAAAGGCGAACTGCCGACAATTTTAGGGGAGATGACAGATGTATTACGCATTTTTGGTAATAGGGGAGCTCACGCAGCAAGCAAAGAAGTAAAGCCCGTGCATACGTTAGCGATTGATGATTTTTTTAGGGCCGTCGTAGAATACGTATACGTGGCCCCAAGTAAATTAAGTGAGTTTCATAAAAGCCTACAAGGCTTCGATTCAAAAATCAGGACAGGCAAGCTTGTTAAAACCGAAGACGATATGGTTCATTACGTAGGAAAAGAGTCGCTGATAGGAATTCCTGATCTGGCAACTTTTAACTCTTGGGGATTTAACTTCTCACAAGTACTACCAGCCAATAATGCGGAGAAGATCTTACCTAAACAAGGCATCCTTCCGACTAAAAAACAAGGTTTTGCAGACCCCCTGGAACAGATGGCCGGCAACTATAATGAGTCCCACAGCTAGTCTGAACAGTGCTATTTAATTTTAGAGTGCGTCATATTTGCGCATCAAAATAAATACATGTTTTTTATTGCAAACTTCTTTTTAAAAAGAGATATTAACAAACTTCGCCTACTCACTAAACAGCGACTGCTTAGGGATTTAGACGAGCAAAATCTTATACTAAAAAGAATAAGAGAAGATGACACGTCAGCATTAATCGTCTACGGACACGACACCGACAACATTGAAGAATGCATAAGGATATTAAAGCGCAGGATAAGAGTCGACGATCAATATAAAATAATTTCTTCATATTTTACAAATGATAAAAAAAGATTGGCGATGGTTAACTCAAACTTCTTAAAGTATCTAGAGGCTATTAACCTCCTGTATAATTTAAGCGCATCAGCTGCTTACGATTCTCAAAATTTAGATCTTGGCTCTGACCCATTCGAATCTTTAAACTTAATTCAGAGCAAAATAAATAAAAATTTGGAAATAGTTAATCCGGTAATCAAAACAATTGAAACAGCTATTCAATCTTTTGATGAATTAGAGAACATTATCAACCCCAAGATCTAACAGAACACCAAGATAATCTTTAAAATGAAAACTTTGTGGGGGGATTGACTGAATGTTAAGAAGTTTTTTATCTAACGCTCGGCCCAACAATAAAAGATTGAAAAATGTTATAATGAATGAATTATGGATAAACTTATACAACAACTCATTGATCAAGCCTCCAAAGAATCAAAAGGAATTTCTGTTCTGAACACCGCAGGGCAATTAGAGGAGTTTTATCTTTCCAACCTAGACAAATACAAAACATGGCGTGCGATTGCCAGCATTGAGGATTGGTTACCAGTCAATCCAGAATTTTTACGTGAATTTAGAAAAAAATTGAGCGATGCCAACGTGGAAACCAAAGTTATTTTCAAAGAAAGCGGACTGAGATATGAAGAGTCAAAGTTACCTCACCGCTTCGTCAAAACAGTCCCAAACTCCTGCACCTTTAGAAGCAGTATTGATATTTTAGATGATAAGATTTTGATAATGAACCCCCACCAAACCATTTTGGGGCTAGTTATTGAAAGCCATATTTTAGTAGATGTCTTTGTCGACATGTTTGATGTACTGTGGAACTTCCTTCCAGAAAAAAAATAAAATATGCACGAATACGGCAAAGCAAACTGGGAAAGGCTCTGGGAAAAGTTGGAGCAGACTGGAAACGTAGGAATTGATTATGTTATCAACCCTTCCTTGTACCCACACATAACACACTACCTAGCCAAACACCCAAAATCTATCGTCGCAGATTTTGGCTCTGGAACGAACATGATGGGTATTCAGCTAATGTTTGGATACAAATCTTCTATCCCAGCCTTAAAAAATGACACGAACCTGGACCTCGCCCGATTTAATACACTTTTATATATTGGAGTTGAAGGCTCGCAAGAACTCGTCAGCCAAGCTAATAAATACCTGTCCGATATTGGCAACCCTAGAAATATAGGGGCAGTTCAAAGTCATATTGATAAAGACTTCAATCTTTTCGACAAACAAACAATCGATCTTTGTGTCTCGAGAAATTTTTTGATGCACTTAAACCTGGAAGATTTTTCAGCTCACATGACTTATGTTTCTAAAATTCTAAAAAAGAATTCCCTGTATATCTTTACCACGCTCAACCCGCAATACGAATTGAAAAAAGCAGCCAAGAATCTTGCCAACGGCGAACTATACGAATTTTCCCATGGCAAAGAAGGGGAATACGGAACTTTTTATCACTATTACAAAACACCGCAATTTTTTAAAGAAATAATTGAAAAAGACTTCACAATCGAGCATGTTGAGGAATGTCTGCCCATAACTAATGAGTTTAAAGATACCCACGCTCGCTATTACCAAACCGAGCCAATGGCCCACACTTACATCCTAATGGCAAAATGACGACTTTATTTTTAGCAAGATAATCTTTGAAATGAGGGTTGTTGTTTAGACATTATCCGATAAACAGACATCCAAGCAGCGGGGGAGACACAGCATCTATTCCATCACCATCAAAGGGAGTCTTTGACACAAACGCCTGCGCCCATGGTTACCTTGGTGCGACCTATCAATAGTGATAAATTGGGAGGGTTTTATAAACATTGACTAAAGTTCAATAAAATGCTATAATATATACAATACGTTTATTAAAACATTTACATATGACACCTGAGCAAACAATAGAAACTGCGGCTGAACACCCAGAAAACGTAACAGCCATGGTCTTGGATGCCAAATACCGTTTCAAAAAAGGGGTAGCAGGTGAGAAAGAATGTTATATCGCAACTGAAGCCTGGAGCAAGACAAGAGGGGGGTGGGAAGAAATCACAGGAGACCAGACACGACCTGTAATACCCCTGGGATACACAAAAATCATTCCTGACCACTATACCTGGGTTGAATAATAAACCAAAAAACAAACACAGTAAATATTTTAGAAATATTAAAACCACTCTAGGAAATCCTAGAGTGGTTTTTTGCTGCGACTATTTTATAAGCTCCTTTTCGGCAAGTTTTGAATTGTAGATGTAGAGTCCAACTGCGACATAATGTTTACAAAATAAATCTTTTCTGGAAGTACAAGTGCATTTCCATTTTAGTCCCTTGGGCGTAGAGAGGACATCTACTGTTCTAGTTTCGTTACTTCTAAAATTTATTTTGGCAACTTTATGCAAGGCCTCGTCTTGTAAAAAGACTATTTCACCATCTTTGTATATTTCTTGGCCATAACGAAAATTGGAACGCGAAGCGAGCTTTTTCAATTCCTCCTCAGAACACATAGTAGCTATTTGTTTCATAAAAAATATCAAAAAATCAACCTAAGATCAAATAGCACAATCATCTCCTTGGCAGATACACCCTGCTCGTGTCTGGGCCCTTGAAAGTTTTCATAATAAGCTGGGCTATATCATAATCCTCATACTGGCGTTTCGTATCACCACGATACATACCACTTTGCATAGAATAGTTGAATCTTAGTTTGTCATCACTCCATGCACCAATAATAATTCCTTCTTGGATAACCAATGATGCCTCCCTGCTCTCTATAAATAAAGTCTGTGGTTTAATAAGTGATTTATCTTTATTTATCTGGTCAATAGTCTTAACTTGATTTGTGGATTCATCGTGATCTAGAGCGGTCAGAATAAAGCCGCTACCATTACCAATAATATCTCCAAAATAGTCATCGGAATTAGTACCTAAATCCTCCCCGGGATTTAATGGCCGATAAATAAACACATCTTCACCTTTAGATACAGGCTGTTTGGGCGAAAATGCCCGGACTAACCATCCCTTAGGATATTTAAAAGAATAACCAAACTTACTCTTGTAGACCGACCAAGATTGTACTGTACTTTGCTCCGCAGGAGTCAACTCTGACTGCACCAATTCTTCTTGGGCCATATTTCCACCCTCTAACGATGGGGTGTTATTTAAAGGCTCCTTCAATTTAAAAACTTGCCAATGTTCACTGTCTGGAAGTTCCTTAGTCTTCTGATTTGAACTTGGCGCCACGATAACTCCGAGTAGTCCGCCACTCGTCATCAATGGGGAATCTGCTCCTATCTCTAAACGTTTACCGGTTTTGATTTCTATTAAAACTGGCGGTAAAATATCCACCTGATCCACTACAATATATTCTGTTCCTAAATTAATAATCCCTTTAGGCTGGTAAACTGCATAGTCATTTAGCACTCGTAAGTCAGTTGTTTTTCTCTGCGCCACAGACTGCTCAAAAATACGCGCGGGACGGTAACTCGAACCCAACTCCCGTATTTCGGAATTATACTTTTCTTTAATCTTTGCATCAGCATGCTCCACCAAAGAACTACAGTAAATATTATTGAGCACTGCGACACCACCCTGACAAATAGCTAGGCCAGGCAATGGATGAAACAATCCTGAAAGACTCGTAGTGGTGGAAACAGCCAAGTCTGCCACTGCAATAGAACCAAAAGCTTTATCAGGAGCAGCCATCTGTATACTAGATAAATCTTCCTTTGGGTAATCAGGATATGGCTGCGCGTATATTTTATCGCCGGCAGTAGACCACCCCAACAAGCGAAAACAGCCTTTATGCGCCCCCTGAACAATGCCAGTCTTCATATTTACAACCAGCCAAGCGCAATCTCTTGGGGCGTAATCAGAATCCGTGTGACTACCTATCAACCACTCCTCATTTGGGGACCACGACCATGACCAACTGAAAATGCTGTCATTGTTTGTAAGTAAGGGCGTAGTAATGTCGATACTCTTACCATCACGTAAACGTGTAACTAGTAAATTCTTGTAAGAAAACGCTGAACCAACTATATAATGCCCACTTGGAGAAATTGACATCACGGTGGTGATTGGGGCAAACTTTTCTAGCGGATATACAATTTGCTTGTGAGCACCATAAATATCCGCGCTCACAATAGCGTAATTACTTTTGTAATCTTGATACCATAAACGTAAGGCGTCTACAGAAGGAGATCCTTGTAATGAGTATGCTTTATCAAATTTTTTATCTGAATTTATTCTCTGCCATTGATTCACGCCACCAGCAATACCAAGTATGGCCAAACTTGTCACCAACAAAGCAGTGATTAAGCGGGCACTAGCCAGACATCTTTGTATCTTTGTATTTGAGCCAAACCCTTTTAAGACTAAATATAAAAAGCCCCAAAGAAACAAAAATACAAGTGGGGCAAAAGTTAATATTATATTGACCACCCCCCCATGTGAATATACTCCTCGCAAAAAACAGCCGTAATCAGAACACCCGCCTAAGCCTGAGAGCACAGACCATGATTGATACGTAAACCCTAAAATAGATCCGCCGACATACTTTGCGACATCGAACAATGAATCGCTTGCCCACAATCGAAATCCAAATAATAAAAACACACTAATTGTGACAAACAAGACACTTAACGCAAAAGACGCATATACCTTATATTGTGGCACATCTACCACAGAAGAATCTTGAATCGATCTCTCCGCCAAAAGCTGATCGGATAGCCTACGTCCAACTCGCAATGCCCAAAGCGGTAATATTATACCAAACAATACTCTGAAACCAAGCACCATCCAGATTAGCGCATGATGCAACTCCGACAGTTGATCATCCCTTATCAACGGCAACAAAAGAGAAAATAAAGAAAAGACATTGAACGCAATATAAATCCATAAACCGACCGTGTACAGCTGTTTGTGTTTAAGAAGAAAATTATTTAAATTTTTTCCGACGGCAATAAAAAATACCAGAGTGAAAATATTAAATAAGAAGGACAGGCTCACATACAACCAGTTCTGTCCAACAATAACAGATAATGTCATGTATAGGCCAAGCAAAGCAGCTGTAATCGTAAACCAAATATAAACCCGAAGTAGTGTCTTCATAAAAAACAACAATTTTTATATTAATTCATATATAAAAAGTATATCAGACAATCTTTGCTTTAAGGCTATGACCTATAAAAATCCACCTGGTAAAAACACCAGCACCCATGGTCATCTTGGAAGCAAATTATTTGGTAACGATTATTTCATAAGCAAGCACGTCTATATCTTCGCCAGTATTTCCACCATATACGTGCTCTGAGTAAGCATTGATTTTAAAATTCAACATGCCCGCTTCCTTTAATATCTCCGCCCACTGCACCTCACTGAATCTGCTGACTATATTACCATCCGTATCAACAAAAACATTTGATTCAATTTCCTCGCTGTTTGTCCTCAAAAACTCAACTTCTGTAATACTGTCTTGTATGTCATAAGGGGATTTCACAGATAAATAAGCATAGCCACCACTTTTCAATACTCGAAACAAATCGTGAAAAATATCTACGGTTTGCTGTTTATTAAAAAAATGCAAAGAAAAACGTGCGTATATAATATCCGCACTATTATCGGGCAAGGGGAGACCATCTTCTCCTAAAATCACTTGCAGCACCTTAAGCTGCCCTGTATGGAAAAACTTTTCCAACCTTCTCTCAGCCTGCTGCAATGCAAACAGTGAAGCATCAAATAAAATTACCCTGTGGCCATTTTCCAAAAAAAATTCTGCGTCATAACCCAGTCCACCGCCAACGTCTAGAACAAGACCATTTGGAGGAAACATTGGCTCAGTCTTTTCTGCAAAAAAAGAACGGCGGCCGATTTCTTTGTTCTCGATGATCGTAGAATATTCTCCGTTCCAATATTCAGAAACCTTATTGTTTTTTTAATTTGTTTACTCATTGATCTTGATATCGGCCCATGCACCAATCACTGACTTCTGCACCACTACCTATGCGGGCAGCCGGCCCAGCAGCAGGGACGGCGCATGCCGGATTTCAGTCAACGGCTGAGCAAAAAAATACTTATCCAATTTTTTCACCACAACCGTGAGAGCACAACTAATACCACACAAAAAATTAACCCGAAGCATTCTCGTTATTATTTTGATATTACTTTTGATATTTGAGGACTAGGAACATCAGGTAAGAACTTTTGCTCAATTGCTTTTCTTACTCTAGGCACAAAATGCTTTAGTGAAGTTATTAATGATTGCGCTCTATTTTTACTAAGCTCCACCCAAGCTCTTTGAAAACCTGGCAAAGACACGGCCAGTGTTAAAAAAGTAGCAATAGTATGAGTAAGTATTGGGTTGAATGGGGTTAACTCTGCTATGCGAGATGCGTAAACCACATATGCTCCTCCAAAAACCCCCGCAGTTGCTGTGCCCAAGCTCCCATACACCACCACTTTTTTATTAACAGCATCCTTAAGTGCCTGAAATTTAAATTCTCCCAGCTCTCGCCCAGAAAAGCCCACAGATCTTAAATAAACTTTTAGCCTCTTATATATGTCTGACACACTTACACTTCGTTCGTCGTCGTCCATCAAAAACCTAAGCTGTTCAACGAGCTGCTCACGCTCAGCACTAGACCCCTCAAGAAACCACATCTTGCTCCAATGGCCTTGCTCATAATCAAAATGATTTATAAGCATGGACAACTCGTGCGCACTCATTTTTAAATAATTCAAGTATTCCGCGTCCTGTTTTATATGGTCATTTTCTAGAATAGATATCTGCTCTAGAGCATTTTTTAACAAGCCCAAAGCGGTCGTCTTTACTTCAATGGCCACCTGCCCACCTTGTCGTCTCAAGGTGTTCAAATTGCCTACTTGTGCGTGTAATGCAGCGGCTATCCCGTGGTTTACACCAAGCGATTCGCGAGTGGAAGATGTACCATAACGTTCTATTCCTAAAGGCGGAACATATTTTGACTCATCTTTTATAATACTCTGGAGTGGACTTTCTACATAGTCGCTAGAACTTTCCGAGGCTGCGGCTGCATCCTTAACTTCTCTGGGGAGTAGTTCATGAGAGCCAGCAGCTTCACCTGGTTCAATATTTACCAAAGAGTGGGTCACCCTGTCCATAATAAACCCTGGCTTTTCCCCTCTAGAGTAACCGCCCACGATAATTTTGCTACGCATATTTTTAGATTAATTATTAAAATCTTCTACCTGTTGATTGAATATAGCTCCCTAGTTATACAGTGCACTTCTGTATGCCTTAGTGCATAATTATGTCTTCGCAAAGAGATCCTGCTTAAATCTTACCTATGCGGGCAGCCGGCCCAGCAGCAGGGACGGCGCATACCGGATTTCATTTTTGAAATAGCTTTTTGAATACGAATATTTCTAGTCTCTTGTCTCGCCCCCGAAGTCACCCAGCAAATCCATTCATTGCGGGCTAGGGGAGTGATGTCTTTCCAGAGCTCTTGTGCAACTGGTAGGGAAGTAATAGCTGCTTTGAAATCCACCGGCAATTTATGCGGAAGTCCGCTTGCAATTCTTTTCCTGATCATACAACTATTTTAAAACACCAAATGTCAACGTGTAATGGTATTGCCACTTTTCAAAAAACTCTCAATACGATAGAAAGTTTTTATAATATCTTCATCCACAGGTGATGTTGGCTCATAAAGTCCATCTGACAATTCAGTCTGAATCTCTGTCTGCTTTGTCACCATTTTGTCAATACTCAAACCTTCGGACAACCACCTTAGAATACGATCAAAACCATCTGGAGGGGGACCGCCGCGCCACTCTCTTCTTATAAATTGAATCAGTACGTCCACCCCACCCCCCCTATTCAACATGTCTATAATCGTTGGAATACCTTGACCAAGTCCGTGCTTTTTAAAAAGTTCAGAATACCCTTGATTAACTTGAAATTCTATCAATTTTTCTGGCATATAAACTAAAACCTTCTAAGATGAAAACTGTTCAAAACCAGAAGTTGAGAATTGATTAAAAATCTTCAAATCTTCATGGGTTAAAGCTGCGCCATCTTTTCTACTTATTTTAATTCTCAGTCCATCCAATTCCAAGTTTAAACCAGATGCTTCAGCTTCAGTCTTTTTCATTTCTATATAAGATGCAGCACCATCTTCATCCACATGCAGCAAGATCACAGTATGTCGCCCTGCACCCAAAGTAGAAATTGTTTCCACAGATACAGGCCTTACTCATTCACGCGACTCTAAAAAATTAGACACGGTAAACAGTATGGGTCTATAATCATGTATTCCAGCTTGTTGTATTGTTTCATTCATAATTTGGTGGCGGTACGGGGAATGCATCCTTCGCCAAGGCTACGGAGCACTACAGTCGAACCCCGATTTAGTAAATACCGTGAACAGCGTGTGGCCACGCTTTGCGTGGAGAACCGGTCTATTAATTAGTTGGTAGCGCATAGGGGAATCGAACCCCTGTTGCTTGGATGAGAACCAAGCGTCCTAGCCACTAGACGAATGCGCCAGATTATAAAACTATCTCGTGAGCCTAAAGGCTGCGCTAACAGATCCGCGGCTCAAACCAGCAGGGCGATCTGTGCCATACCCCTCAAATTTAGGACTCTGAAAAGGAATAACCAGAAATTCAGAAAACCTTGCTTTTCGTAAAAATTCTTTTACCAGCTCAACTTTGTCATTTGGTGCAAATAAAAATGTGGACTGATTATCTACCACAAACTGCACCCCCACCTTCTCACTGTTAATATTTAAGAAACCTTTAATGCCCAAGCTTTTACATTCTATATACCCTGATTGACTAGCCTTTATACCCAGTAAATCGCAAAAGTCAGTATACACCATCCAAGACCTGGTATTCTTAAACGGCTCCACAAAATCATCTGCATTATTCTCCCAATTCATAAAATTAACAAATAATAACAGTGTAATTATACCAAAACCGCTATATTTTTCCAATTGGTTACGGATGTAATATAGGGCTTATATAAGCGGATATTTAGTCTTGAGGTGTTAAATTTTGGCTATCCGCCACAGATTCTTGCAAGATTTCAGATGGAGTAGTGGTAGCCTCAGGCTGCTCAGATAATGCCGTAGAGGTGATATTTAGCGCCTCTGGAGTTTTTACTTTACTCACCACGTCTTCATAATCTGGCAAATCACTTACAGATTGCAGCCCCATTTGCCGCAAAAATTCTGTGGTAACTTGGTAGCGAGAAGATCTACTATCTGCAACTTTTTCTATAAGCCCACGCATGAGCAGTAGGCGAATAGAATACTGAGAGTTTACTCCACGGATCGCTTCTATTTCACTGCGACTAATTGGCTGCTTGTAGGCAACAGTTGCCAAAACTTCCAGTGAGGCATCAGTTAATTTTTCTTTCAAATCACTTTGCAAAAATGCACGCACTTTGTCAGTGGAATCAGTATGGGTTGCCATCTGCCAATGCGCATTGGCATTCAAAAGCACCACACCACTATCTTGCCTAGAGGTTTGAATCTGTGAAAGCGTTTGCAAAACTTCTTCTTCTAGAGCTCCACTAAATTTCGCCAAATCCTTGACAGACAAGGGGCGACTTGCGACAAACAAAAGACTTTCCAAAATTTTAGCTAAATCAGACATACAATATTCTTTCCATATTTATAATTCTACCATGGGATTATCCTGCATTTCTATTCTCCGAATAGTCACATCTGCGAAGGCGGTTTCTTGTTCTACACTCAAAATTCTCTGCTTGATCAATTCCAAAAGAGCAAGAAAAGTTACTATGGCCTCATGCTTAGTTTTGGCTTTTGACAATAAATGACTCAAACTGGTTTCTATTTTTTCTGACAGCACATTTTGTAAATGTGAAATTTTATCCTGAATAGAAATCGCCTCGCGAATCCTCGCTTTTGGTAATTCTTCTAAATCTGCTAGATTTTGCATAATTCTAGACAAAGCATCTCGAAGCAACGGGGGAGTCACTGTGCTATCTGGAAAAAAACTAACTCTTTCAGAAAAAACTGCACTGCGAAGAAAGCTAGTAGTGGGGGAGTCAGAAAGTTTTTTTAGTCCCTTGGCCAAATCTTTGAATTGTTTATACAAAACCAGCTGGCCTTCTAGGTCCCTTGCTGGATCTATTTCATCTTCTACAGAGGAAATGAGCTCTGGCAAAATTGCACGAGATTTTATAACCAAAAGTTTTGCCGCCACGGCCAAAAAGTCGGCCAGCACCACTGGCGATGCAGCTTCTAGACTTCGCACATGCGCCAAAAATTGCTCTGTGACTTCTGCCAGAGCAATTTCTGTGATTTTTAATTTCTTATCTTCAATGAGGGACAGCAACAAATCAAGCGGTCCATCAAATTGATTTTTTTCTAATTTTATTTGTGTCATTTATATCTCAACAAATATGCTTAGTTCTAGGAAAAACAAATTCAGCCCTAGTTGCATAATGTTCCGCCATCCCAGAACACCAATCCGCATATATATATCTTAAATCAGACAAAGTAACTTCGGCATTTTTAGGGTTATACCTACCATCCAAAATATCATTTATTCTATCTTTCAAACGATTCAAATCTAAACTTAAAGGATGCCTTTTGAGCTCTTTTTCCACCATAGAACGTAAAGCCAAGAGCTTATCCTTATATTCTCTGTCAATCATATAGTATCGTTTTACCTAATGGATATCCCAAGCTCTTTCAACTGTTTTTCACTCACATCACTTGGAGCATTCATCAGCAAATCTTCTGCGCTACCATTTTTCGGAAAAGCTATGACTTCGCGAATGTTTGGTTCATTTTCTAGCATCATAAACCATCTGTCCAAACCAAAAGCACATCCACCGTGTGGGGGAGCACCAAACTCAAAAGCCCGAATCATACCACCGAACTTTTCATAAACCTCTTCTCTTTTATAACCAACCAATTCAAAAGCCTTGTACAAAATTTCTGGGTTATAATTACGAATTGCACCACTACAAAGCTCATAGCCATTTGCAACTATATCGTACTGATCCGCTTTTATACTCAAGGGATCTTGAGTTTCCAAAGCTTCTAACCCGCCAATCGGCATAGAGAAAGGATTGTGAGCAAAGTCCAGTTTGCCGTCTATTTCACTAATCTCATACATCGGCATATCTACTATCCACGCCCAAGCAACCACATTTGGATCTTTTAAATTAAATAAATCACCCAAGTGGCTACGAAGTTTTCCAAAAACTTTATTAACCAAATTTCTTTCATCCGCCGCAAAGAAAATAATGTCGCCGTCTTTTGCTGATATTTTTTCTACAATATTTGAAATTTCAATCTCAGACAAAAACTTTAGAATTGGTGACTTTTGAACGTTTTCTTCTAAAACAATATAAGCCAATCCACCCAGGCCTTCTTTTTTCACCATCTCAGTTAAATTGTCTATTTGCGAACGAGTCAAGCTACTGCCGCCGTTTACACAAATAGCTTTGACGCATCCACCACTCTTGATCGCATTAGCAAACACGCTAAATCCGGTATTTTGCAATTCTTCTGTCAGCTCCACCATTTCCATCCCAAAACGCAAATCCGGCTTGTCTGAGCCGTACTTTTCCATAGCCTCTTTGTAAGGAATGCGAGGCAGGGGATTTTGTAAAACTTTTTTGCCAGCAAATTTTTCTGTAATATCTATCACCAAAGGCTCCACTTCACGGCGAATATCTTCATGAGAAGTTGCAAAAGCCACTTCTAAATCTAACTGGTAAAATTCTCCAGGGTGCCTGTCCGCCCTAGGGTCTTCATCGCGAAAACAAGGAGCGATTTGAAAATATTTTGGAAGTCCTCCGATCATCAGAAGCTGCTTAAACTGCTGAGGAGCTTGTGGGAGTGCGTAAAACTTCCCTGGGTGTAAGCGGCTCGGAACCAAAAAATCTCTAGCGCCTTCTGGCGAAGAAGAAGTTAAAATCGGTGTAGTCACTTCTGTAAATTGCCTCCCGTGCATATAATTCCGCACAAAAGTAATAAACTCATCTTTTCTTCTCAAAAGCCTCTGCATTTTTTCACGTCGCAAATCCAAAAATCTATACCGCAAACGCAAGTCTTCGTTTACATTCGCTTCCTCAAAAATAGGGAAGGGGAGAGTCTTGGAAGCATTTAAAATCTCCAAACTCTGCACTGCTATTTCTATTCCTCCAGTTGCAATTTTAGGATTCACCAAACCTTCTTGTCTCTGCAAAACTTTTCCTACAGCCTTTATCACAAACTCGTCTCTGGACTTATCAGCAGCAGCAAAAGCATCCACGGATTCCGGATTTATAGTCAACTGCACCAATCCTGTATGATCACGCAGATCAATAAAAATCACCCCGCCATGATCACGGCGAGCATTTACCCAGCCAGCCACAGCCACTTCTTGTCCAACCTTTTCAATTGTTTCAATAGCTAAAATGCGCTGCATAAAAATTTTAAAATTATTTTCTATTTATAAAAATTATCTCTCGGCAGGAGAATGATGGCGAATCTCGTAAACTATTTTACCTTCAGTATCACCCAAACACTCGAGGTCAACAGATGTTTTATTTTCCGCACTACACAAACCGCAAACAAATACAACTGGACAACCTCTAAAATTTGCGCCCTCGAGAAGCAGTGGGAGCAAAACAATATTTCCACCAAACCCACACTTGGCACACATCATACTGGAACGATGCAAAGACTCGCCGCTCATAAAAAGATTTTATGCTTTAATTATCCCAAAAAAACAGATTTTTGTCCAGCTCCTACTTCCTCTCCCAAAATAGGGTAGGCTAGGAGGGGTAGGCATTTAATGCTATAATGCCAGCATGAGTACGGTTGGAGAAATGAAACCGGGTATTGGTTTTTTAAAAAACCCTGATGACCTAGAAGCAAATCGGACTATCAGCAAAGAAGCTAAGACAGTTGGCGCCACTCTAGGAGGTAGGACTGTTGTAGATCAAACAGGGGGCAACTGATTTAAATATTGGGGTCGGCTACGCAAATAACTTTATAAACAAGATCGATGACACGACCATACAAGATAGCCTAGGCAATATTTATAAGATAATTTAAATATGCAAGTATTACTTTTACAAGATATCAAAGGTTTGGGGAAAAAAGGGGAGATAGTCAAAGTGGCAGATGGCTTTGCCACCAATTCACTCATCCCACAAAAAAAGGCAGCCCTAGCTACGCCTGGCATTCAAGCCAAAGTAAACGCAGAAATCAAAAATCAACTGCAAAAAGCTGCTAAACTTGAAAAAGACAGTAATGAACTAAAAGAAAAGATTGAAAGAAAAACTTTTACTGTACACGCCAAAGTAGCCGACGGTGGTCATCTTTTCGGGGCAATACGCGAGCAGCAAATAGCAGAGGCTGTCACTAAATCTCTAGGAAAAAATATAGAGAAATCTCAGGTGGTAATGCCTGAGCCGATCAAAACGGTAGGGGAATTTGCGGTGGTAATCAAACTGGGCAGTGTCCAAGCAAAAGCGAAGATAATTATAACAGAGTGAAGATTGAAAATAAAAAATCCGCCCATATAAATAGAGTGGATTTTTATTTATAAATCTTATTTATAAAAAGGCACACAAACCATTACCTTTTCGGATCTTCGTCTTCTCTGTGAGCTTTATTAATATTTGCTAAAATCAATCTGTCTATGGGGTCCAAGGGTTCTCCATCCGATAATCTTAAAGATAAATCATTCCTCAGGGCTGCATCTGCCAATCTTTTAACTGCATCTGCCAATCTCATATCTTCTTTAGGAGTGATAGGGTCAAAAAACAATTTTTTCAAGTAACCCTTAAGCATAATGAGATTCTGTGGTATTATTTCTTCTTTGTGGTCACAGGGGACACACTAATAATCTTCTTGGTCTGAAGACTACCAGTAAACTTTTGAACTTGCTTAGTTTGGAATTGCACCACGCCAGCAGTTACTGCAAAAAGAGTGTCGTCACCGCCACGCTTTACATTTTTTCCAGGAGCAAATTTAGTACCGCGTTGGCGTATAATCACACCACCAGCTTTGACGTATTGACCACCGTAAACTTTTACCCCAAGTCTTTTTGAAATCGAGTCCCTACCCAGTTGGGTGGATGACCCCGCTTTTTTATGTGCCATAAGTAATAGTAGTAAGTAATAAGTTAATAAGTTGTAAGTAAAAAAATAAAATATTTACTTTTCAAAAATCACAATTTCCCTTGCCACCACTTGATCTTTGCGGTCATAAATGGCGGTATTTCGCTCTGTAAGCCTCAAAAAAGGCCAATTAAAAGCCAAGTTTTGAGAAATCAGGTCTTTTTGAGTATAACCATTTTTTAGGGCAAAGTCAAGGCTGGGAAAAAGGGCATATTCCTCGCCAGACTTCCTGTACGCGGGCAAACACATGACGACGGTCTTTAAATTTGGCAAGTTTTTGTACCAAGAAGCAAAACATTTAGAATATAAGCTCGCCAAATCAGCAAACACCTGTTCAATTTTATCAGAAGTGGGGAAGTGGCCAAAAACAGGACCCAGAGTCCCTTCAGTGACTATCGCCTGTACAGCTTCTCTTGCTTTAAAAACTGAATCAGCAACGAGACCTGCATCTCCTGGAAACAAATCATAATTCTTGGGTAAGTTATACCTATTACAAAGCCATTCTATATTTTTTTGACTGCCCAAAACCGCCTTTGGGTCAATGTCACTACCAACCATTTGAAAACCCAAAAGCAGTCCTTCTTGGACAAAAGTCCCAAGCCCACAAAATGGATCCCAAATAGACGCTCTGTCATCCCGACCGAAGGCTTTGAGAAGCGGAGGGATCCCTCCACTCGCAGACTCGGTCGGGATGACACCCAGTGAGACGTCAAGACGACCTGCCAAATTCAGCATCACTTGCGCCACCTTCGGAGGCGTCAAACCTCTTTGCATATCCCGTACAGGTCTTTGAAAATCTCTTCTCCCATAGTCTTCAAAATCTTGGACAGTAAGGGTGGTGGCAATGTACGCCACCTTTTTAGTCAATAATATACAAAGCTCTACACCTTTTCTACCCCCACCTTTTCCTTCAACGAAATTTTTCTGCGGTAGTGACAAGGGAGCTAGTTTGTTGTGCCAGACAGTTGCAGAAGTAAGCGTCCAAAAATTATTTTCAGGCAACACCACTCGACTTGCGACACCACCATTTTTCAAAATCTTCTTCAAAGCCAGCCCCAACTTTTGTACTGGATTTCCAGACTTAAGTTTAATACCAGACAAAGAAATCTGCGGGTCCAAAGAGTAGACACTTACACCAAAATCACACTTCTTATCTTCGATCTGCAAAGCTTCACTCAGCGCACGGAAAGTAAAATCAACACCAATCTTTTCTAAAGCCTCAACAAAAAATTCAGCGGTTGGTTTCTCTTCGGCAACTGACAGAGAAATAGCATCGTGCAATTTCAAAACCTTAACTGTTCCACCTAGTCTTTTTTGAAGCTTTAAAATATCTACTTCTGCTACATTTTCAAACTCAACCAAGAGCACTTCCTCTGAAGCAGAAATATTTTTTACTACCAACCCAATATCTTCCACTACAGACAAAACCTCTGCAATAGCCAAAGTATAAACTCTCCCCAAAACAAAAGCGTAAATCATGATTTGCTACTCTAAATAAACAGGATTATAATAGTTATAATAATAAATATATGGAAGGTGAACAAGAAACCAAAACTGAAGCAGAAACAGCCAAGGAAGGCTTTATAGCTAAGCTCAAAAATTCTGAGTGGAAAAAATACCTAGGTCTCACTCTAGCCCTCGTCGCAGCTTTTATCATAGGACAACAAGCACAAACCAAAACCACCACTAAAAGTGATTATAGCACTAAAACCAAAACCGCCAATTCCACAGCAAAAGAAGACTCAAAGCAACAAGGGGAGAAAGACACAGTCACCGAAGAAGCAGATACTGCGGCGAAAGTTTTAGTAGCCGAAAACACTACAGCAGAAAATCTACAAAAAAATAATACGTCCACACCAACCTCTCCCAATACAGCAGCGGGGAAGGGGGAGTGTAAAATCAAGGGTAACATCTCCGGCAAAAACAAAATCTACCATGTCCCAGGAGGCAGCTTCTACGAACGCACTCAAGCCGAAGTATGCTTTGCCACAGAAAAGGAAGCTCAATCAGCAGGCTTTAGAAAATCACAAAGATAAAAAAATAATCTTTCCGATCCCTTACAAAAAAACTGCGGGCACTCGTAGGGAAGTGGGAGGAATTTAAAAACACCAAGGTTTACTTGGTGTTTAAAATTCTTTATTGCGCGCGTCGCACAATGTATCTTATACGACATACTATATATTACTATTTATGCATCTGTACCGTGATGCAAAAATTCATTCGGAGTTAAATACTTAAACAATAAATATATTTCTGTCATTGCGAGAAGCGAGTCCGCGAGCGACGTGGCAATCTAGTTTGTTTTTAGGAAAGGTATAAATTTCTGCAACCAGATGGATTGCTTCGTCATCCCCAGGGCGAGACTTCTCGCAATGACAATGACAATACAGAACCAGTACTATTTTTATGTTTGTTCGAGGACAACACTCTCAGTAGACGGTATAACTATCGTCCTCGCTCTTTTACTCGCCACTATGAGCCTCCCAGAGGCTGAAAGTTCCAGGAGTCTTAAACGTACCACGGACTTTGCCAGGCCACTAGAAAGTGCCAGCTCATCATACGATGGAGCAAATCCATGCTGCAAGATGTAGACAAACACAAGCTGGTATACCTTCTCCCTTTCTTTGGAGATCTCATCTTTGGTTTTTTTCATAAATATATATAGACAAACAATCTATCAGGTACTCACTTCTGACACCCTCTCCTTGTGTATTATACTGAACACCTGTTCAGTATAAAATAGAAGTTATCCACAAGCGATCTCCCTAGCTACAAACAAATAATTAAACAAATAATTTCAAAAATATTTTTTTATGTGGTCACATAAAAAAATATTTCCTCGCCTACTTAAAAAAACACGCGCCTCCCCACCACTTAGAAATTAGATATTAGAAATTAGATATTTACACCCCCTCCCCTTCCCCACCAACGCCTCAAATAAAAA
>CAZGEB010000009.1:0-26297 GCA_964524915.1 uncultured Candidatus Saccharibacteria bacterium | reverse complement strand
GTAAGAAGTAAGAAGTAAGAAGTAAGAAGTAAGAAGTAAGAAGTAAGAAGTAAGCAAAAAAATTATATCCTCTTTACTCTTTTTTGGCCATTCTTCATTCTTACCTGCCCACCATCGCCAGGTTCAGACTGTGACAGGCGGAATTCTTGCCCCCCATTCGCCACTCCTTATTCATTATTCATTATTCTTAATTCCTTATTCCATATTCTTGATTCTTTATTCCCTATTCTTCATTCATTATTCACACCCTACCCCATGATCAACCCACAAGATTTTGACACAAGCATTCGCCCGCAAGATGATTTTTATCATTACGCCAATGGCGGGTGGCTAAAAAGCAATCCTATCCCTGCATCTGAAAGTAGCTGGGGTAGCTTTCATGTGCTTCACGAAGAAAACCAAAAACGACTCCTTTCAATCGTAGAGGAAATTCGAGATGCTGAAATTGATTCAAAAGACACCGAGACTGCGCTAATAAAAAACTTTTATCTTGCTGCTATAGACCCAAAAGCTCCAGAGCAAACAGGCTTACCGATACTAAAAGAACAATTAGAAAAAATTGCTGAATGTGAGGACGTTAACGCTTTAATGCGAACAGTGGCATCCATGCACAGCTTTGGTTTCCATGCTCTTTTTGAACACATGGTAGACATTGATGAAAAAAATAGCACTAGGTACTGTTTTCGCATTCTTCAAGGAGGGCTTGGACTTCCAGATAGAGACTACTATTTCCATGAAGGAGTAGAGATGGAAAAAATTCGAAATGAATATAAAAAGATTATTCCAAGGCTTTCCGGTTTAGCTGGTCTTGATATTACAGATGAGTTAATAGAGCAGATATTTACCCTAGAAAAATCTCTAGCGGAACACTCACAAACCTCCACAGAAAAAAGAGATCTGGAGGCACAATACAACTGGTTCACACGTGAAGAGCTGAGCCAAATATGCCCCAGTTTTGACTGGAGTAATTATTTTCAAGCTCTTGGAATTACCGAAGAAAAAATATTAGTAAACCAGCCAAAATTTTTCACTCAACTACAAGAACTCCTTACAAATACAGACATTAACATATGGAAAAAATATTGCTCCTGGCACACTATTCGTTTTGCTAGCAGATTTTTGGGTGAAAATTTTGAAGAAGTAAGGGGGGAGTTTTTCAACAAAATTCTAGCCGGAACAACTGAATTACAGCCTCGATGGAAAAGAGTGCTGGCCGTCATGAATGCCAGTATTGGTTTTGCGCTAGGCAAAATATTTGTCCAAAAATATTTTCCACAAGAAGCCAAAGAACACATGAAATTACTAGTTGCAAATCTCAAAACAGCTTTTTCTGAAAGAATAAAAAAACTAGAATGGATGGAGGAGTCAACAAAACAAAAAGCCCTAGAAAAGCTGGCCAAAATGAATATCAAAATTGGCTATCCAGACAAATGGAAGTCGTATGATGGGTTAGTTTTAAACTCAAATAATTATTTTGAAAACATACTCAAAATAGGAAGATTCAACACCCAATATGAAATAAACAAGCTTGGAAAAGCCATAGACAAAGACGAATGGTTAATGGTCCCTCAAGAAGTCAATGCCTACAATTTTTATAACTTAAATGAAATTGTTTTCCCTGCGGGAATTTTACAAGACCCATTCTTTTCAATAAAAAATACAGATGCTGAAAATTATGGGGCCATAGGTTCTATTATAGGACACGAAATTACCCATGGCTTTGACGACCAGGGTGGAACATTTGACGCAGAAGGTAATATGCTGCTTTGGCAAAGTGAAAAAGATAAACAAGCATTCATAAAACGAGCAAATGCTCTGGAAAAACAAGCTGACACTCACGAAGTCCTTCCTGGATTATTTATGAAGGGCAAACTCACACTCGGAGAAAATATCGCGGATTTAGGTGGGGCAGAAATCGCACTGGATGCTTATCTTTTGACTGAGGAAGGCAAAAAAGAAACACTTGGTGAATTTGCACCACTACAAACTTTTTTCTTCAGCTTTGCAAAAGCCGAGAGGGAAAACAAACGAGAAGAAAGAAAACGCCAGCTGGCGATATCTGACCCGCATGCCGAGAGCTCTTTTCGGGTAAATGGCGTAGTAGTAAACATGGATAGATTTCACCAAGCCTTTGATGTAAAAGAAGGTGACAAAATGTATAAAAAACCAGAAGACAGAATCAAAATTTGGTAAAACTCATATTTTAAATGGCAAACATAATAAAAACTCATATAGTATCCGGGATGGTACTATTTCAAAATGATAAATTTTTACTTGTTCAAGAAAATAACCCTAAATGTTACGGCGAGTGGAACTGGCCAGCTGGACACGTAGATGAAGGTTATAGCATTGAAGCCACTGCGATAAAAGAAGCCCAAGAAGAAACTGGTTTTGATTGTGAAATCGTTAAAAAAATAGATATTTTCCAAAAAGAAAAGGACGAATACGTACCCATGCATCTTTTCTTAGGAAAAATCACTGGTGGTAAATTAAAGATTGACCAAAAAGAAATCCTAGACGCAAAATGGTTTAGCTTAGAAGAGATACTCACACTAAACATGCGCGATCCCTGGGTAATAAACGGAGCAAAAGCAATAGCACTAAACTATGAACAGCAACATTAAACTCATATGTTTTGATTTGGACAACACTCTTACAAAAGGTTTTAGCTGGGAGAGACTAAATGTGGGACTAGGAGTCACAACAGAAGAAGACAGGCTAATGGCCAAATGGCACAAAGAAGGCGTGCTGCCTTACGACCAGTGGGTACAGTTATTACTAAGAATATACAAAACTAGAAGCAATGCCTCTCTTGCGGATGTAGAGGAAGCCTTAAGCCGTTTTGAATTTTTAGATGGCGTTACTGAGACTATAAAACACCTTCAAGAAAAAAACTACGAAGTGGCTTTGATTTCTGGATCTATGGATGTATACGTAGACAAAGTCGCCAGAGATTTGGGAATTAAGTATGCGCAGGCAAATAATATCTTTGTCTTTGACTCTAGTGATATCTTGAAAGATATTGTAACTTTTGGCGAAGAAGGACTGTCTAAGCTGCACCACCTTGAAAGTTTTTGTAGAAAACTAGGCATTCAGATCACCGAGTGTGCTGCCATAGGAGATGGTGATAATGATCTAGAACTTTTTAAGGCAACTGGACATGGAATTACTTTTAAAGATTCGCCAATAGAAAAAGACGCTTGGCAAGTGATAGACACCTTGAGTGATTTACAAAAAATATTTTAAGTGAATATTTTATATAACACAAGAAAAAAATTTCGACGGAGAAACTTCCATCGGCGGCGGAGAAATCAAAATAATTCCAATTAATGTGCCGGAATCCACAGCTGAATTAATCGAGGAAACACCAGACATGCGAGATTATTTAAAAACCTTGCAAAAAATGGAGGATGACTCTAGAAATGCTTCAACTGGTCAAATACAAATCCCTTCCCCCCTCATAGGTAAATAGACTATTTACCAGCCTCTCTGTCTGGTGGAACATCAAACCTGTCTAGTAAATATCGCATAATTTCCCCAAAAGCAGGAGCGGCCGTACTTTCGGCAAACTGCACAGTAGACGGATTGTCTATACGCACCAAAGCTACAAATTTTGGATTATAAGCTGGGGCAAAACCTACAAAGGTACCGATAGTTTTGTGTTCATCGTAACCTTTTTCACCCGGCAAAACTACTTGAGCGGTCCCAGTTTTGCCCGCCACTGAAAAGCCTTCTACTTTGGCCTTTTTTCCGTGACCTTTTTCTACCACACTGACCAACATACCAGCCAAACTAGTCGCAGTGGTAGATTTCAAAATCTGTTCCCCTAAAGCTTTTTCATTGTCTTTTCTTTCACCATCAAATTTGATTTGACTTTGCAAAATATGCGGGGAGACCTGCCTCCCACCATTTGCAATCACTGCATAGCTTCTGAGCATTTGTAATGGCGTAGTGCTAATGCCTTGGCCAAAACTCGCAGTAGCGAAATGCACACTACCTCCAGAATCCAAATTCTTTAGATTGCCAGTGCTTTCCGGAAGCTCTACACCAGTTTCTGCACCAAATCCAAATTTCCTCACCCATTTCAAAAAATTAGCATCTCCCAGCTGGTCTTTGGCATAAATAGCCCCAGTGTTTAATGACTCCTCCAAAACAGTTGTCATATTAACCACTCCGTGCGCTTTAAAATCACTGTTTTTGATAGTAAAACCGTCCAATTTGACCTGCCCAGTATCGTTATAGGTAGTGTCGGGAGTAATTTTGCCTGCATCAATACTAGCAGCCATGGTAATAGGTTTGAAAACAGAGCCCGGCTCATAACTAGATAAGCATACATTATTATAAACTGCTGGGTCTGAAACTTTATTAAAAGTATTGGGATCAAAATCTGGAAAGCTAGCCATTCCCAAAATATTTCCATTATAAGGATCCATAACCAAAGCGCACCCCCTATCAGCCGAATGTTTTTCCACAGTCTTACGCAAAACCTCCTCTATCTTTCTCTGTACTGACAAATCTATGGTCAAAAGCAAACTATCTCCATTTATAGCTGGCACAAAATCTCTTTTGCCGCCAAAAATCCACACACTGGTTTTACTGGCCCTATCCTGTTCTAGTTTGCCAGCCTTACCAGCCAAAGATGGCTCAAACGACCTTTCAATCCCATAAAGGCCTTGTTTTAAAGCAGAGCCGTCTTTGTAACCCACAAAGCCAAGCACTGAAGCCAGGAGACTTCCGTGAGGATAAAACCTTTGTAGTTCTTCATCCACACCCACACCCTCCAGCTTCAAGGCCCCAACCTCGTCGGCCTTTTCTCTGGTTATTTCTTTCTTCAATACCACATACTTTCTACTCGTATCTAAAATTTTAGACTTAACCTCGTTTTCATCAATCTCCAAAACTTTCGACAAAAGTAATGCCGTTTTATTTGCATCTATTATCTTTCCCGGCACGATATAGACAAAGGGCTGCTCAATATTTGTTGCCACCACTACCGCCTCTCCAGACTTGGTATCGCTGACTTGCACCTCACCCCTCGTAGCATCCAAAGTCAATTTCCCTCCGTGCTGACTACTGGCCACTTGTTTCCAATAACCAGCCGAGACCACCTGCAAATAAAATACTCTAAAAATAATCAGCAAAACGCCCAACAAAAAAACTCCCGCAAGAAACCTAATGCGGGAATCACTTGAAGTTTTTTCACTAAAACCACCTGCCATAAAAATACTGAAAAATTTAACGCAAAGACAATTGCTCGCTAGAAGTTTTACCCAAATATTCCATAGACACAACTGGCTCAAATCCATCCACCATCTTGTTTTCACTAGCCTGTTGGCTGGCAGACAAAACAGAAAGCTTCATTCGTTCCTCCATCAAGGACTGCTTTTGACTCTCAGCTCTAGCAAGCCTATACCCACCTATAGTAGCCTGATTAATCAAGACTGCGTATCCAGCCCCCAAAATTAAATTCAAAACCACCATAAATCCAATACCAAACTTTGTCCAGTCAAAACCAGAAGCTTTGCCAACACTGGCGAAATTTGATAATGCTTTGGGACTTTTGGATACCGAATTTTTTTTAAAAAAACCCAAAAGAGAATTATTTTTAGAAAAAGTAGAGGAAACGGATATAGTAGAACAATAGGTCATTTTTATTTTTATTTAATTATATTAATTTTTTTTATTAACTATTTTCAAGCTTCATTATCACTCGCAGTTTAGCTGACTTACTCTTTGGGTTCTCAAGTTGTTCTTCTTTTGAAGGTATAACGGCTTTTCTGGTAATTAGCTTTGCCTCGGGATTTTTTCCACACACACAGACTGGAAAGCTAGGCGGACACACACAACCTTTAATCAAGCTTGAAAAATATCTTTTCACAATCCTGTCCTCCAAAGAATGAAAACTGACCACTGCCAATTTACCAGAAGGAGCCAAAAGGTCAAACGCCTTGGGTAAAAATTCTTCTAGAGCTTGCAACTCCTGATTCACTTCAATTCGCAAAGCTTGAAAGATTCTCCGGTAAACGTCCCCAAGACCATACTCCGAAGCAGATGGCAAAGCCTTTTTAATTGCTAGAGTCAATTGCCCGGTTGTGTTTATAGGCTCAGCGCTTCTAAACATCACCAATTTTTTGGCCAATAGCTTTGCATGCTTATCCTCCCCAAAAGACTCAAAAATCCTTGCCAGTTCCTTCTCGCTATAAAAATTTACTACATCCGCGGCTGTCTTTTGTGAAGAAAGATCAAACCTCATATCCAGAGGCTCATCTTTTTGAAAAGACAACCCTCTACCGGATTCCTCCAGCTCGCCTGTAGAAAAACCTAAGTCTGCCACAACACCATCTGGTTTGGATAACTCAGATATACGAGCAATTTCGTCTATATTTCGAAAATTACCACAAAAGGCATCAGCGTTAGCCAATTTTAAATTTAAAATTTTAAATTTAAAATTATCAACCGCCTGTCTGTCGGCATCTATGGCAAGTACACGTCCTGAGCTTCCCACAGCGTCAAGCAGCGCCAAACAATATCCTCCCCCGCCCAGAGTAGCGTCAACAAAAGTTTCCCCAGCTTTCGGTGAAAGATAATGAACAACTTCTTTTAAAAGAACTGGAATATGTGCGTACTTCAAAACTCAAATCTTAAAATTCAAGACCAAATAAAATATAAATAAATTTACGATCTTGAAATTTCAAATTAAATACCCAAACTTGCCAGCTGCTCAGCAATACTATTGCTGTCGCGCTCGGTTTGAAGCTTGTACTCCTCCCACCTACTCTCACTCCAGATCTCGATGCGGTTATATAAACCCGCCACCACAACTTTTTTATCTATTCCAGCAAAAACCTTGAGGTAACCGGGCAAAGTCAGACGACCTTGCTTATCCACATCGAGATCCATAGCGCCTGCAAGCATAAGACGAGAAAACGCCCTAGTTGAGGCTTGTGAGAGAGGAAGATTAGCCAACTTCTCCGCGAGCTGCTGCCACTCGGCCAAAGGGAAAAGAAACAATGAGTTATCTAAACCTCTGGTTACCACCACTTTACCCTGCAAAGCCTCCCGAAACTTCACTGGCACGGCCAAACGGCTCTTATCATCTAGGCTTGCACTGTATTCGCCAATAAACATAAAAGTAGTAAAAACCAGAGCTCTAAACTAATTAAATTTATAAGTTATCCACAAGTTGTACCACTTTATCCCACTCCCCACCACTTTTTCACCACTTGTATTCCAATTATACTCCACTGCCCCACAAAGTACAAATATTTAATAACAAAAAAATGCCCAATAAAATAAGCAAATTTCTCCTGAACGCACAAAAACCAAAAAACAATCCACAGGTACTCACGAAAACACGGGATTAAAAGTCCAAATCTGATAAAACTCTAAATATGCGACAATGCGACCACACATAAAACCCTAAATGCTTCTTTATAAGAAATTCAGGCTTAAATACAAGCATAAATCTGTGACACATTTTCTAAAATAAAGCGTTTCATTATCTCTGAAGGTTACCGGTGCTTTCAGAAAAAGCAATTAAGTAATAAAGCTTTAAGCCTATGCATAAAGTCTCAAATTATTGGGGCATAGAAGCAGAACGGAAAGCTATGTTAAGCATTGCGGAATGGAAACCTACTTAAGTCCTCATATAGAAACCAACAATTAAATAGGGAAAATAAAACACGGGCAGGCCATCAAAAGGCTTGCCCGTGTTTTATTTGTTTGAAATTTAAACACCAAATTGATCCCCGCCGGATTCTGAAGTCTTCATGTCTTCAATTTCAACTGCAGCAGTTTCTTTTTCTCCAGACAAAACAGGGATTGGTTTTTGATAAGTCGCCAAAGTAATCATAGGGATAACCAAATATCCAAACCCTATATTTTTCCAGTACTCTACAAAAATCATCTTTTGTGGACCCCAAGTAAAAAAAGCTTGATCCAAAAGAATAGAGATCAAAACCCAAAGTACGCCAGTTTGCCAAGACTTCAAAATGCCTTTTGCTCTAGCGCTGATAGCAAACCAAACACTTACCGCAACCAGGCTTACCGCCAAAATGCTTTCAAAAAAAATCCTGTCGGATTGTCTTAAAGGAAACAAAACAAAAGACAAAGCAAAAGGAATCAACCAAATCAAAAATCCGTACAGTAAATTGAGTTTCAAAAAGTCTTTCATATTATTTACTCATTCTAAATGGCGGATACTTGTCCGTAAGGCCCATCATATAAGCTCCGACTCTAGTTTGCCATCTATTACATCCAACTATAAAATCAAACAAAGATTTGGGATACCTCGCTGTAAAGAGCACGGCAAATTGCGCCAATATCCAAGCCAAGAAAGCTACAATCTGAACAAAATAAAGGGCCACTAGATGCGGAACAAGCAAAATAACCTTGGGAAGAAAAAATAGCAAACTCAAAAAAGCTAAAAACCTAGAAGACTTTTCTGGATATTCTATTTCTAAATTCACTGGGTAATGGTCTACTGCGGAAGTGGCAGAAGAAGGAAACTCCTCAATAAAAACTTCTGGCGTTGAATTTTCTGTGTTCATAAATTAAGTTATAAAATTATTATTTCTTTTGGATGGGCTTCCTCTACCAATACCGTATCGAACAGACCCCTTAAATCACCCAAGGAATCCGTTTCTTCATGATTCATTTCAGCCCTGGCAATCTCCCAAGCTAAAGCTTCTCATGTTGATTGATCTTTAACCTGTCGCAATAGATAATCAAATTTACTACCGTCCATATAATCAGTTATAAAATTCTTGAAAATGACCAAGGTCAGTATCCTTATAAAGTTTGGGCAGCATTTGATCAGGCTGCCAATTCTTTTTCAACTCTTCAATATCAGCCGCGCTCTGATATTTGCCTGTTAAATTATGATATAGGTCTGTCTCTACTATTGGCGAACTAACCTCGTGAAAAATAATTTGAGCAATCCTCATGCCAACCACCAAAGGAATAACTGCTGGAGAAAAATTGGTAATCTCCATTGTCCAACGATTCACATACCCCACATCACCCCAACCCGCACATTTACAAACTGCAATACCAATACGTCCAAGCGAACTTCTAGCCCGCATCTCTGTAGTAACCGGAGAACATGAACCGGGAATGCCATTCTTACCGCCGATAAATTCAATAGTGTGCCCCAAAATGGTCTCACCAGAACCAATCAAGATTAAAAGATCTTCATCATCCAAACCGTGATAAGGATTATCAAGTGAACGCACCTTTTTTACTGGCACAGCCTCACGCAATTCTGGATATATCTTCTGCACCGACTTTTCGTAAAAAGGATTCAGTGTCTCAGCATGGTCAAGCTGGGTGGGACGAAAATAATATTTACCCAAACGCACATCGTAACTAGTGTTGGCTATATTTTTTTCACGAAACGGCTCAATAATTATATTGCCAAGCTCGCGATGCTTTAATATATCTGGTTTTGATAATACCGACATGTATTTTATTTTTTATCTAATTTGACTCCCCGGTTTGACTAATTTTTCTGGTTGTAATAATACAATCCCATTTTCATCGTCTGTGGCCATGATCATACCCTGAGATTCCAAACCTGCCATTTTCCGTGGTTCCAAATTCACTATTACCGGCAACTGCTTTCCAACCAAAACCTGGTGGTCTGGGAAAAAAGCCTGGATGCCAGACAAAATTTGGCGCTGCCCCATTTCCCCAAAATCTAAAATTAATTTAAGAAGTTTTTCACTCCCCTCTACTTTTTCCGCGCTCAAAACCGTCCCAATCCGAATTTCAAGCTTCAAAAAATCTTCTATGGAAATATTGCTCACAAAATTTTAATTTAACGCCTCATCATCACTACCACCAGAAGTTTCCAAGTCTCCTGTTTCTTGTGTCTCTGATTTTAATTCTGCCTGCTTTTTCATTATTTCGTCGTCAATAGCTTTGTTTAGTTTGTCGGCAAACTCTTGTCCACTACTTGCTTCCACAAAAAATTTCGCCATTTCTTCAGGGGAAATTTTGGCTGCCTGAGCCAAAGCAATCAAAAGCCGATTTACAGTGGCTGTGCCTTGCTGCTGCTGATAAAGTAAGGAGTCCAAAATCTGTTTTTTGGACATTTGATTTAATTGTGATGATTTACTCATGTCTCTTACAACTGTTAATTATAGACTGCTAGAGGTAAAGAAATTACTTCTGTTGGTACGAATTATACCATTTTCAACAAAACTAGCAAATTACTCCAAGGTACCACTAGTTTGGTCCAAAGGGTCAATTGGCGCTGAATTTTTGTCCTGCGAATTGGAATTTGTAGTAGGTGCAGCATCTGGATGGGCAGCTGGCGTAGACACAGGTGCCACTCTAACTGGTTCCATAGAGCCTTGTCGAGCAAAAAATACACTGCCAAAAAGTACCAAGGCTAACAAAATCACAACAGCCAAAATTGCAAATACAATTCCTGCAGTTTTATCATTTTTTTGATCTTGGTTTTTGTCCATAATTAAAATATTTAAAAACTAATTTATCCTAAAAACTCAAATACTGTTTCCATTTATCATAAAGCTCACTGGTAGCACGAATATCACCTGCATTATACTTGGCGATTTTCAAATACTCACCGGCAGCAAAAAGACCAGCCACATCGTCCCCCGCAACTCCACTTGCCTTTGGACTCTCTATACCAAAAGCCCGAGTCCACAAATGCAGCGACTCGCGTCTCCTCACAGCTCCATAAAAAGTCAGCTGATCCAGCAAATCTATATGCTTTGCCCAAGACTTTTGTAAAGACAAGTAGCGATTACTCAAAAGATCTTTGCTAGGGCGAATGCCGTGGATAGCTGATCTCACCATCAAAAAAGGCACATCAAACCCACGACCGTTGAAGCTGACAAATTCTTGATATTTGTCTACCAAAAGCCAAAACTGCTTGAGCATATCCACCTCTGACATTGGGCGGTACTTTACTCCATTTTCCTCTGACTCAGCATCCACACCTTTTGGATCTTGATAATACACACCGCCCACGCCAGAGTCACTATCCAAAGCACCAATCGCCACAATTTCTCCTGTAAGAGGAGAAAAACCCAGTCCGTTTTTTAGGTCATCCAAAGCTGCCTTAAAACCTTCTTCGTCATCACTCGTTTTTTCAATCCAACGAGTCAAAACGCCTTGAGTGGTTTCATCAAGATCGTCAAACTTCTCCCCTACGGTTTCTATGTCAAAAACTAATGCCGACATATTATTTAAGCGAGACTAAATTTAAATTATGATTAAACAAAAAATTATCCCTGGCAAATAGCCACAAATTTTTACTATCCGTAAATCTTGCTTGTTTGGAAGTACTGCCCAAAACCACGGTAATGTAATAATTACCCGAAGCATCCACAACTGAAGCAGTGAAATTGTAACCAGCTTCTTCCAAAAAACCAGTTTTTCCAGCGATCACCGTCACGTCTTGATCACCCAAAAGCTCGTCAGTGCTACGCAAAGTTTGGCATTTTTTAGTAGGCTTCACGCTACACACAACCACACTCTTTTGCGATGTAATGTCGCGAATTTTCTCAGTACTAAATGCCGCATTTGCAATTCTGGCAATATCCAAAGCCGTAGTGGTGTTTTTCACCGATAAGCCAGTAGGCTCTACAAATGAAGTATTCCAAGCTCCGAGCTGCTTTACTTTTTCATTCATGCGAATGATGAATTGCTCCATGGAAATACCACTACACCTCGCCAAAGCATGAGCAGCGTCATTAAAAGATGGAACTAGTGCTGATTTTAGCAAATCAGAAAGTTTGTAAGTATAGCCCTTACTGAAAGTCAAACGCACTCCACCCACTTGATCGCTGGAATTTAAATAGCAATTGGCATTCCAATCTGGAACAGTATCCAAAGCAACCAAAACCGTAGTAAGCTTAACCAAACTTGCCGGAACCCTTGGGACGTCTCCATTACTTTGGAATAAAACTTCGCCAGTGGATTGATTTAGCACGACCGCACTTTTCGCGGAAATCTTTGGAGAAAGATTTGAATTTAGCACTGGAGAAGAAACTATAGTACCGCTTCCATTTCCAAGTATTTCTTCTATTGTCAAAGCCTGGGCTGGAAAAACAACAAAACCCCATACAAGTAATACGGAAAATAGGCTTACAAATATTTTAGAAACTGGATTTGATTTTGAATTTTTAATTTCCATATTTTTGAAACCACAAAATGTAAGTGAGCCTGGACAAAAACTAAACAAAAACTACTTGACTACTCAAGCATACTTCCAAACTTTTTCTGCAGCATTTTTTTGTGATTTTTGAATAAATCAGCCATGGCTTCCTTGACCGCATTTGCCACCTTGGTACGAGTATCCCGGTCAGCGATCACACTATCAGAGATAGCAACACTTTTCACCTCCTGATTTCCATCCATAGAGATAACCACACCTGATCCGGAAGAATTACCAGTAATTTCTTCTTGAGCTAACTGCGCTTGAAGTTGCTGGCCTTGCTGACGCATAGCCTGTAAATCTTTGATTTTATCTAAAATTCCCATAAAATGATAAATTAATTCTAACCCCGCCAAACTTTAAATTCATAGCGGGATTTTTGATTATAGCACATTTCTCAGATCACTATCTTGCTTGCCAAAAAAGTCTCAAAATCCCTCCGCCAGTCATCAAGGTAAGTGCAAAAATAGCGATCCATCCCACAAACGGAATCATACCTACAAAAACCAAAAGGCTACCACCCAACACAGCCGCCTGCCAGTCTAAATGCACTTCCTCTTGTAGAGCTACTTCGCCTTTTTTGGAAGAGAGTCTTTGCATTACCCAAGATCCGATAAACAAACTTGCGACAGTAAAAGAAAGCACGCACCAAACCATCCATAGGCCTATGACCGCCACCCCAAACCATACGCCAATCATAGAAACCAAAGATACGAGACAGATAATCGGCAAAGCAATCAAAACTAGTAAAGCTATACCGATATTTTGTGCTGATTTTTCTTTAGAAAAAGCAAGCATTTTTTTACTCAAGCGAGGGAAAATCCAAATCAACAGCAGTGCCGCCAAAATACTAGCAAGAAGTTTTACCCACAAGCCCTGCAGGGCCACATATTTCATCCAATTGCTATTTTTTGAAATCTTTACAACTTCTGGAGTACTAGCAAAACTAGCGTTTGTATGAACAAAAGGTTCTTCTTTGACTTTTAGTTTCGTACTACCCAAAACTTTACTATGCTCACCGAACCTCACCTTATCCGCACCTCTAACAGACAAATTCTTTGAGAGCACAGAATCAAAAAACAGAGTTCCACCCACAACTTTTACCTCACCCAAAACTGGAGCGGAAAGCGACATTTCCCCTGTAGCCACGAGCACATCGCCCGCCACAGAAGAGTTTTCGGAAAAGCTAACTGTGCCCCCAGCCAAAAGAACATCGCCAGTTACAGGAGCGTTGATCTTCAGGTCTCCTCCAGCAGCACGCACATCCCCCCCCACCTGACCATTTACAATCACTTCCCCGCCAAAAACTACCAAATCCTGGGCAACTATGCCATTTATAGTCACTTTACCACCAGCCACAAACAAGTCTCCTGTCACCCCACTATCCACAACCACTTCTTCCCCCATCAAATAAAGGTTTTTATGCTCTTCAGTTGACGGTATAAGCACTTTTGTGTCCGTTCCTTTAGGACCCACAAAATCTGCGGCCATGGCTGCA
Source organism: uncultured Candidatus Saccharibacteria bacterium (assembly GCA_964524915.1). Taxonomy (GTDB): domain Bacteria; phylum Patescibacteriota; class Doudnabacteria; order UBA920; family UBA920; genus CAZGEB01. Next base: position 12,612 of record CAZGEB010000009.1, on the reverse strand, counting down.
GCTCCAGTGACCAAAAAAGCTACTAAAATAATCGCCCCTATCCAAAATTTGTAGAACTTCATATAAAAATTTAATTTCTAAAATAGGCAAAATGCCACTAATACAATCATAGCACTAGGTTGCCAAATTTACCATTGACGAAAAAAGCTACTTTCTTTTGATAAAAATAATCCCAAATAAAGTCAAAAATAGCACCAAACATAAATTCCACCAATCCCAATAGCCCAAATTGACTATTTTCAAATCAGCCAATAAAACATTAGGCTCATCCAAGATAAACCCAAGCCCAACACCCAACACCACAGAACCGGAAACCACCAATTTTTTAGGCAATAAATAACTAAGCAAAACTAAAACCACCCCAGTATACAAATGATGCCAACGAAACTGGCCCACATAGGCGTATTTATTTACACTAAAAGATTCCAGAAAAAATATACTCGCCCTGGTTACAAATATCGTCGCTAGACTTATATAAAAAGAAAAAATATTCACAAACTACAATATATTTTCTACATAATACTTTATTGATGGCCCAAGAGGACTTGGCAAATTATCTAGACTGTACCATTCTACACTTTCATGAGCGTGAGGCTCTCTATTGATAAGCTCCCCCGAAATGATTTCAGCCTCAAAAAGACATGTCGCGCCAAAAGTTGCCAAAACTTTTAAATTACCAACCACCAAACCTGTCTCTTCCAAAACTTCTCGCACGGCTGTATTTTCAGGGTCTTCTCCATCTTCAATGTGTCCAGCCGGCAATTCAAAAGTGCCGACATTATCCCCCGCTTTTCTTAAAGTGAGTAAGATATTATTGCCCTGAATAACAACCACCGCCACCCCTGCTAAAATATTCTGATTCATTATTTAAAAAATAAATTATACACAAAAGAAGTAAAAGGGTCTCCCGAGTGACCATATACAATAGACCCACCCAAAGCTCCGGTGATAGTTATACTAACAAGCCCCACCAAAGCCAAAATCCACACCAGAGGAGTTTCTACCACCAGGTGTCCAAAATACATTTTGACTTTCCACGCCTTGCCGATAAAATTCTCCTGAGAGAGCCAAGCAAAATTATACTGCTTCACCCACAAAATAGCATACCCAGAAGCCAAAACCAAAAAGGTGACGAAAGTCAGCCCCGCAAATGTCTCGTGCATTTCCACCAAATCATGCAGTTCCCTATGCTGCTTTAAAAGTATTTCCGAAGCCAAATCGCCAGTTGCCAAGGCTGCTGCAGCTCCAAACACTCCCACGATAACTAAAACAGCCTTCAAATAAAACCAAAAAGGCTGTTTCAACAAAAACTTGAATCGTAAAATTTCCAAGACAGCATACAGGGTCAAAAACGCTACTGGAAAATGCACAAAAATCGGATGGATGTTCATATTATTTTTTAATTTTAAAACTTCTTTTCCATAATTATAAATTCTTTATGGTCATAGTAATCTGGTAAAGTTTCGCGGACGGCATAGCCGTGCTTTTCATAAAACCCTCTGGATCTCCAATCGCTTCCAGTTTCTAAGTGAATTCTGTGCGCGCCCATATCTTTTACTTTCTCTTCTGCGGTAAGAAGTAATTTAGAACCTATACCCTGACCTTTCTTTTCTGGATGCACAATCAAAGATTCGATCATCACCACACCCATATCATATATGCATCTAATATATCCAAAAATTTCACCAGCAGCTTCTGCCAACAAAAACATCTCTTCCTTTTTAAAATCAGGTTGATTCTCCCCATAATGCTCTCTGTCCGCACTCGCCCACGCCAGAGCCTTAAAAGCTTCCAGTTTATTTTCTAATTCATGATTGTATTCAATAATGTTCATACACACTTAATCTATACTAATTCATTTAAAATAAGTTTTATCAAGCCCTCCCTATACTGCCCAGAAAAATCATGGTCACCATCAATATTGATAATATGAGTGTTTTTAATCTTTCGTAGATCATTAAAATCCATAATTTGATCTTCTTGTCCATACACAAGCGTCAATTTGGTCTTTAGAGCGAGTGCATTATACAAACCCACTACATCTGTTTTAAAACGTTCGGACCAGTATTCTGCTGGAAGCAAAGTAGTCGTCCCGTCTGAACGATGCCTCTTGGATACCCCAGAAAAATCTATTGTATTTTTAGGATCTTTTTTGTAACGCTTCAACACCTCAGAAATATCTGTATGAAAAAATGGAGCCAATGCAACAACCTGAGACACCTCACTTATATCAGCGAGCGCAGGAATAATACAGCCCTGAGAATGCGCGACAATAACTATCTCTGCTGCTGGCTTTTCCGTTCTAGCGTTATTAATAACCTGTTGCAATACTGGCACCTGCTCACTAAAAGGTGGCACAAACACTTCTTTAGAGTCTTCATTTATACGATTATAATCAAACAAGACAGATGAAATATTGCGAGCTGCGAGTTCTTCAGCGATATCAGTAAAAAGACCGCCATCATCTTTTCTCATCCCCAAACCATGAGAAAAAATAACTACCCTCTCCTTATCTTCTAAATTTAATTTCATAGACTTACTCTTTCCAGGTTACTTTGCAAAAAATTACTTTAAATTATAACCACCGTCTATTAATATATTTTGACCAGTAATATTTTTCGCATCATCAGAGGACAGGTACACAATTAGCCTGGCAACTTCTTCAGGCTCGACCAATTTACCCAATGGCGTTCTCGCTAAAGTATCTTTGATCTCTTCTTGTGGTGCGGTGGCCCAATAACCAGCTCGCACCGCTGATGGAGAAACAGCATTGGCACGACCAAAAGGTATAAGTAAATTAGCATAAGTCTGGGTCAAATTCACTATAGCGGCTTTTGAGGCCGCATAAGACAAGACATCATCTTTTCCAGCGACTGAATACCTAGAACTTACGCTTACAATCACACCTGACCGTTGTTTCTGAAATATCTGTATCGCATACTTAGAAACACTCATTACAGATAATAAATTCTGCTTTAAAGAACGAAGCCAAACTTCACTCTCACCATCCCATTCATCTCCAGATATATATCCACCAGCATTATTTACCAATATATCAAGCCTGCCAAAATGTTTAATCGCCTCATGGACAGATGCCTTGGCCTGCATTTCATCAGACAAATCTGATTGAAAAATCACAAGCTGTCCCCCCCAGGCCTTGAGCCTGCTGTCGCACCTTCTCTGCACCCTCTCGATTCTCTTTATAAGTAATAACCACCCTAGCCCCAGCCTCAACAAAACACAGGGCAGTAGCTGCTCCTATACCACTTGAACCTCCGGTAACTAAAACTACTTTGTTTTTGAACATATATTGATAATTAATTCTAAACCTCCGTCCATATCACCTTATACTCATATTCTTTTAAATACAAAGTTTCAAGGTCGTGACCCATGCCCACCAATTTTTCCGCATACTCTGGAATGAAATGCGGGATAGTTTTTATAGGCAAAACACCCAAACCTTCAAAGACTTTGTCTGGTATGGGACTATAACAAAATCTGCTTAAGGCATTAATACCCGCAGAATCTGCGGCAACTATTTTTCCATTTAAATTTTTATCTAGTCCAGTAAATCCTTTCAAGGCTCCCAAAATAGTTTCTGTTCTTCCACCAGCAAAATATACTACATCCGCTGAGGCAAGTTGCTCTACAAAATTTTCTAAAGTTGCCATTTGAAAATCTAAATTTTTACCGCCTGCATTTTTTTGAAATTGCTTTTTCCAATGCACATATTTTTCTTCCCACCTGCCTTTGTCTTTCGCGAAAAGTACAATCAAGACTTTTGCTGACTCTGGCGCATCTTTTAAACTTTCAACGAAAAAGGCATCATTTTCTAGTGACTTTTTAGGATCAAACCCGCCATGCAAGACAAATTTAGTTTTCATGAAATATTTTTTAAAATATTCATTATCTTATTACCAAAAGCTTGGAATAAATCCGGACGTAATTCAGTTATACTCACCCACTGAGGATTTTCTGTCTCTTCACCCACTTCTTTTCCCAAGTCAGACAAAATGAAAGTTTTTGGGGTACAGAGAAAAAAGAAAGCTAGTACTTGCCACCTATGCACGTCATCATAAAAGAAAAAACTTTGATCATGCGCTACCAAATTTCCGATCTCGATTTCAATCCCAGCCTCCTCTTTCACTTCCCTGGCCAAAGCCTCCTCCAAAGTCTCACCAATTTCCACAGCGCCTCCAGGCAAAAAATACTTTCCAGTAGACCTCATAAGACACAAGAGCACCCTCCCGGAATTAACTACGCACCCGTAAACAGATGGCCGAAATTCTAAACTGTCTTTTGGAGTTTCTACAGTTTCTCCAAAAATATTAGTGCACACTATATTGGACATATACAAAGGCTCGAACCAGAATTATAACCACAATACTTTCATGCTAAAATAAGTATAATTCAAAAGATAGATTTTACCAAATATTATGAGCATTTTTCCAAAAAGCTTTTTCTGGGGCGTATCTACTGCCAGTCACCAAATAGAGGGCGGTAATGTAAATGACTGGACAAAATGGGAAAAAGAAAACGCCAAAAGACTCTCCGAGGAGGCAGAAAAGAAATTTAAAAACACTTCCCCTGTTTGGAATGAAATAAAACCCCAAGCAGAAAGCTCCGAAAACTATATTTCTGGCAAAGCTGATGAAAGTTACGAAAAGTGGCAGGAAGATTTGGAGCTTTTGAAAAATCTAGGAGTAAATGCTTACAGGTTTTCCATAGAGTGGTCCAGGGTAGAACCAGAAGAAGGAAAATTTAACGAAGACGCTCTACAGCATTACAAAAAGATAATTGAGGACTTACATGCAAATAAGATCACGCCTTTCATTACCATCCTTCACCGTACGCTCCCCTTATGGATAGAAAAACAGGGCGGCTGGAGTCATAAAAAAACCGTAAGGGATTTTGAAAAATATACCAAAAAACTTGTTTGGACATTTGGCGAAAAAGTCACGCACTGGATGCCGCTAAACGAGCCCGTCTTAAATGTAGGTGGAGGCTTTGTGGCCGGCATTATTCCACCTGCCCGAAAAAATATTTTTGCAGGATTGCTTGCATATCATAATTTAATAGAAGCTCACAACGAAGCTTCTAAAATCATTCACGCCTATATACCGCACGCACAGGTGGGCACAGCTCACGCAGCCGTGTATGCAGAAGCAGAAAATGGCAAATGGTACAACCAAGTTCTGGTAAACATCATCCACTATTTCGCCAATTGGAAATTTTTAGGAGGCGTCAAACACCATACAGATTTTTTTGGCATCCAGTATTACACTCGAGGAGTTTTAGGCCTCAGAAAAAATAAATTTGGCATCCCACTCCCAACTGAAATAAAAAATGATAATGCGAAAAGCGACATGGGACAAGAAATTTATCCGCAAGGTTTGTATAATTTTGCAGAAATGGTTTACAAAAAATACAAAAAGCCGATCATAGTTACAGAGAATGGCATAGCCGACAGAAACGACAGTAAGCGCCCAGAGTTTCTAAAGCAACACATAGCAGAAGTAGAAAAACTAATTCATAATGGAATAAATATCCAAGGCTATTTCCACTGGTCACTTTTGGATAATTTTGAATGGGACAAAGGATTTTGGCCGAGATTTGGACTGGTGGAAATAGACCGCACTACTCTGTCCCGCACTCCCCGCAAAAGCTTTGAGGTATATAAAGAAATAATTAGTGGTAATAAATAAAACCACCCTCATGTCATCCCAGAATTTTCTGCCCTGAGAAAATATCTGGGATCCATGCCTTTAATTCTAGATCTTGTGTCGCAGCACAAGATGACAGACTCAAAAACACATAAAGATAGTATGATTTTAAAAATATCGAATCATATGCAAGCAACTCAATCAAAAAACAATTTTTTGCAAGAGCAGATTCTGCCGATTTTTTTAACGGCCGTAACAGCCTTACTTCTTTGCGGGCTTTTGTGGGTAGAGGGTACTCTTTTAAACAAATTTACAAGCGAAGACATAATTCTACAAATCCACCTCTCGGACGTTTTACTGGGACTGACTATTTACCTCAAAACCTCCATAGACTTTGCGATATTTATCGCAAGACTTATGGATGGAAATAGTGGATGGCGTAGCCGCGTCGCCATAGAACTGGGGTCGGCTTTCGGCAATTTTGCTGGCACTGCAGCCATATTACTTCTTTGGGTGTTTTTCAAAGAAGTAGAAATTTTGCTAGCGATCATGGTTTTTGTAGCCTCACTAGTTTTGCTTCGTATGGCAGAAGATGGATTAGAACACGCCCAAACCGAAGACAAAGCATATCCAAAGTTTATACAAAAATTTGTATCTGGTTTTGAATTTATTTTGGGGAAAATAAATGGTAGCCTGTCTCCAATTTTGAAATTCATAATTCCTCATACCAAAATCTCTCACAAATCTAATTTGCGATTTTGGCCACTCTTTGCTTTTAGTTTTACCATCCCCTTTATCCTTGGACTCGATGATTTTGCCGGCTACGTCCCACTTTTTAATGTGGTAAAAGTTTACGGCTTTGCTGTGGGGGTGGTACTCGGACACATGATTTTAAATATTTTACTTTATATTTCCCCCAAACGCACTGTGCAAATAGTCAAAAACCCGATCATTTCCCTCCTCGGCAGCCTTGCCTTTGTAGGTCTCGCCATTTGGGGTCTCACCGAAGTCGTGAAAATATTGGGGCGTTAAAAATAACTAAACCAAAAGAGGATTTATTCGCAAGAAGACCCTCTTTTTCTATGCTCTATGAAATAAATTTACAAAAACTTCTAGCTCCAAGTCCTTCCCTTATTTATCTCCTCCTTATCGCGAAAAGCCCTCTCTAGATTTACACCAAATCTATTGCAAATATAAAGCAGGTAAATAAAAACATCAGCTATTTCACCCTCAAGATTAAAAATCTCAGATTTTTTATCCGTCTTTATATTTTGAGTTTTTCTGGCTGCTTTTGCCAACTCCCCACACTCCTCAAGCAACAACATAAATATTTCAGGAGTGGTTTCTTTATCGAAACCTCTCTCTATAACCATCTTATTTACATAGACTTGAAAATCTTTTAATAGCGGATTTTCCCTGAGCTTCAATTTACTTTTTTTCATATATCCAAAATAACCAAGCTACTAATCAGTCCCTTAATAATACTACTAGCCATTAAAGATTCGTCATGATTCAAAATAGGACAACGATTACCTAAAACCTCACTCACGATTTCTTGATTGATGTTATCCAACCGCACAACTCCAACCGCTAAACTCCTAATAAAATCCAACGAGCCCTCTGGCAACTCACTAGCAACATCAGATACAATTTCAGCAGTTAAAACGGGAATGCCTTTAATTCCAGCATAAGCCATTTCAGCCGCTGCACTATGACCAACACGGCCGTCAACGTTAATCACATATAAAAAAGAAGATCTCCCGATCGCCCTCATGTAGTCCATTTCCAAATCATGAGCTGGTCTGTCCTGATCGTCTCCGCTTAGAAAAACAAAATCCGCTTTACCATCAACCGTTTCAAGGCTAGACGGCGCAATAACCAAAAAACCAGCATTCTTGAATTTTTCAACGGCACCAACTACATGCTCAAAATGCTTACGAAAACTTCCAGAGACCACCAATTCTCTATTAACAACATCTTGATAGTTCATTAAGAGAATGATAATACTTTAAACCATAATCTGCAAACCAAACGAAAAAGTTTTACCAGTGGTGATTTTTTCGGCTTTGCGAACACTGGCTTTTATAGGAAGCAGGAAACACCCAGATTTTGAATCTGGAAAAATAGAAGTTTTCCAAGTAGTGTCCCCAACTTGCACCGTTACAGGCAAAGAGCCGAAACCCGCTGTGAGCCCACCAAAACTTTTCTTCAAATTTTGCGATAGTGTTTTAGGCAAACTTACAAAATGCCAAGCCGCTTTCCCTTCCCACATCCACACTTTAGCCTTAAATTTTATTTCTTCTAGTTGCATACTATTTTTGTGATAAAAATAATTTCGGATCTTTTAACCAAGTCCAAAAAAACTACCTCTTGCGCATAGTGTAAGTATACAAACCCTCGACCCGCGCCCTAGCCCATGGAGTTCGCCGTAAAAAGACCAAGCTAGACTTTACACTTGGATTTATCTGAAAGCATTTTATTTTAATGCGCAAGCCCAAACCCTCCCACCCATACTTCTCCACCAAAAATTCCACAATCTCTTGCAGGGTTTTACCGTGTAGTGGGTCGTGGGATGAATTATTCATTGCCTAACCATTCTTAGAGCATCATTATGCATAACTGCATTCGTCGCAACTATACCGTAAGTATTGATGGTTAATTCTCCACCTTCAAAGTCCGTAAATTTACCTCCAGCTTCTTCTACAAGTAATTTACCTGCAAATTCCGGAAACACATCTTTATTTAGGGTAACGGCAATATCCGCTCTCCCGCAAGCTACATAGGCATAGTGCACGCCAAGCGATCCAAAAGTACGCACCGCGCCCACGCATGAAAACAAATCCAACAACTCTACGGTTCTCCGTCTCTTACTGTAACTAGGCATAAGACTCGGACCAACAAGTACAACAAGATCTTCGGCTCTGTTTGAAACAGAAATTTTAATGTCATTCAAAAATGCTCCTTTTCCTTTTTCTGCAGTAAACATCTCTTGTGTGCTAGGATCGTATACCACAGCAAATAGAAGTTCGCTTTTATATACGTGACTTAAGACAACAGAATAATGGGGTAAACCATGAATAAAATTTAAGGTATTACTAATGGGATCTATAATCCAAACGTTTTCGGAATTAGTAAATGTGTTTGACATCTCTTCAGCGTATACTTGATGTTCGCCTGGAAATGCGTTAATTAGATTCGTGAGTTCGGTCTCTATCTTCAAATCTCATTCCGTAAGCCACGCCTTCTTCTCGCCAATATCTGCAACCTTTCCCGCGACAGAAACAAGTGCATCTCCTAATGCTTTTATTTTGCTTATAACTTGAGGGTACATATGTTATTTCCTATTAAAAAAGTGGCTACTCTAGCAGCCTCCTATTATTTTTTCCAACGTGGAGCGAAGCGGATCATAAATACGGCAAATTTAGCAAAAAGTTTATTAGCGCCACGGCTCCGCATACTCTCGTAGACCACTTTTTGAAACTCTTTTAAATCATCACCTTCATAGCAAAGCTTGCCATTTTGAAAACATAAACTACAATACTTTTCCGACTCCCTTTTGCCTGTGTCTTTTTCAAAGGGCATCATACAACTTTCACAATATTGTTTTTTCATAAAATTAAATAGTTTATTTAAACACCCTCACAACCAACAAACCAGGTACTCCCGGGATTATAAAACTCTTTTGAACCTGAAAAATTTACCCCGCCACACTGGCCTCCATGAGGCACATATTCATCCATATACATTTGGTATTCTTGATTTTTGGCTTCAATACTCGCTCGATCGCAAGAATTTGGAACACTATCATCGCACACACTTCCCACATCTATATAACTTGTTTTCTTCACCAAGCTTAGCTTCCCAGCACTGACAGACAAAGACCAAAAATTATCATAACCACCGGGGCCATCACCATACCCACTTATCAAAGCCAAAGCTCTATCATTTGATTTCGCTGGCGTAATATATACCACACCAGGACCAGCATTTACAAGTTTTGGTAAATCTTTTACCAAAGTTTTGACAATCTTCTGAGTACTTAAATCGCCAACCACTACATTACATTTTACTCCTTCACCGCAATACTCCTGAGTAAAATACACAAAGTACCCTTCGTCTATCCAAAATGAAGTGACTTCTTTCCAAGGAAAAACCACTACTTCACCACTAGTCAGATTTACACTCTCCAATTGTGCATCTTGATTTATATAATAAAACCGTCCTCCATCCAGCTGAAAAGGACGCCCGAGCATATAACTAAAATTTATAGCTTTTACAAAACCAGATTTGGTATTGCGCAAACTAGTATGCAAGACACTCCCCTCTTGTTTATCAAAATTGAGATAATATATCCCAACCGTGCTAGAATTGTCCGCTGGCGTTTGCGTTGTTGCGGGTGGAATCTGATTTTCAGGGGTCGCCTGCGGCTGAATTTTATTACACCCAACCGCTAAAAATAAAATAGCAGGTAATAGCAAAATATATTTTTTCATAAAAAATAATTATTATGGTATTTCAATCAGGGATATTTATTAATGGCTATTAAATCTTTCTAGAATCATACGCCCAGTGAAGCAAGGCTTGGCGTTGCCTTTTTCTGCAGGACAAATCTCCGGGGCGACAATATTTTTGCACTTGCGATTTGTGCCTCCGAAAAGCTTTCCACCTTTTAATCTGTCGCCTATCTTCCTCCGGAATCCGCCTACCTAAATAATACCGACAATACCACTGAAACCAACCACGCGGGTCATCTATATAGATCCAGCCTTTCTTTTGCCAGGCTTTGAGTGGCTGACTAGCAGAAACACCAAAAAAATTTATTTTCGCATCTGGTTTTTTTAAATCCAATCTTTGTAGTTTTGCCCTCAAAAACCAACTCTTGGGAAATTCCTTTTGACAATCCCGCATATACACCCCACCAAAAACTCCCAAAGCAAGCATTTCTTTTGGCGTTAGCTCGGGCTGAAATTCTGGATCGAAATTCTTACCAGGCGCTTCTGACAAAATATACCGATACCCTTTTTGTATCTTGTCATTTACCAAGACTGTCTTTTTTTGCATATAAAACTTTCTGTAAAAATTCTATAACTTTTGGATAAGCATCCAATCTATTTTTGAGCTTCCCCAAGCCATGCCCCTCATCCTCGTAGACCAAAAGCTCGACCACTCCTCCTCTCGTAGTAATACTTTCAAATATTTGCTCCGCCTCACTAAGAGGGACCCTTGGATCATTTGCCCCGTGGATAATCATTAATGGTGCGGTAATTTTATCAGCCGAATTAATAGGAGAAATACTTTTCAAAAAATCCAAATCTGTTTTCAAATACCCATACTCCACCTCCCTAAAAGCTCGCCTATAATCTGCTGTATTTTGCAAAAAGGTAACAAAATTGGCAACGCCAACAATATCTACGCCCGCAGCCCAAAGCTCAGGGAAAAAAGCCAAGCAGGCCAAAACCATAAAACCACCGTAACTCCCACCCATAACAACAAACCCATCTTCATCCACAAACTCATATTTCTGTACCAAATATTCTCTCAGACTCACTATATCCCGGACAGAATCCATTCTCTTCTCTCTATCATCTAATGATAAAAACTTTTTTCCATAGCCACTACTACCTCTCACATTTGGGGCAACCACCACAAATCCATTTTGCACTAGATATTGAGAAAGAGGAGCGAAGCCTGGAGTATACTGCGACTCTGGCCCCCCATGAATATTTATTACCACCGGCAATTTTTGATTCTCCAAGAAAGAGTTTGGTTTATACACAAAGGCAGAAACCTCCAAACCGTCAAAAGATGAAAAACGGACCAATTCTGGATCCACCAATTCTTCTTTTGGCACGCCCTGAAAAGAATCAGTCAACTGTAAAATATTTTTAGTTCCTAAGTCTAATAAGAACAAATTCGCCGTCGCCCTGGAATCTTCCAAGGAATAAATCATTTTTTTACTATCAGAGGAAAAGTTTATACCGCCAATTTGCGCAGACGGAAAAGCATAATCAAGCACTGTCAAAGTTTCAGGATCACAGAGATTCAATTTCAAAAAACCATCCTCGTTATAAACCAACGCCAATATCTTCCCATCTTTTGATAACTTCACATTCACTAGATCCCAAGGCTTTTCCAAAAGCTTTAATGTTTTCTTCTCCCCCAAATCATACTTAAAAAGCCCTTTGAAATCAGAGCCTGCATCACTTACAAAGAAAAACCCAGTCTCATCCAAAAGCCAATTTATCTGTCCATGAAAAATCTTACCGGCGCCCACATGCCCAGTCAAGGATTCACATTCCCCATTTTCAAGATCATAAAGATAGATGTCATTATCATCGTTTAAGTAGTTTCTCAAAATAGTTAGATACTTACCACTCGGAGAAAAACGAACTGGCTCACACCAGCCGCCAAGAGAAAAAACACAATGTGATTCCAGGGAAGCAAGGTCTAACAAATAGATATCAAAATCTGTTCCATTTCTCTTGTTAGAATAATAAGCCAAAGTTTTTCCATCTGGAGAAATAGCTCCCAGTTCATATCTATCCCCCTCGCCAACAAGCAAAGGCAAAACCTCGGCACTCCGGACATCTACTGAATAAATTTGCCGTTTCTCACTACCATTCGGGTTAATACTACAAAAAACCTTGTCTTCTTTTGGAGAGACCAAAAAACCTGAAGCAATAAGTCCACCAGAAATCGAATCTTCAAAAAAAGTTAGTTGCCTAGCTTCACCGCCAGAAGAAGGCATACAATAAACCTGGGAAGTACCCGAAGCATTTGAGACATAAAAAATTTTGCTATCATTAAAACTAAACTGTCCACCACTGGCGTACTGAATCTTTAAAAAATCTTGCAGAGAATGTTTTTGCGTTCCCATAATATCAACAAATTTCTAATAAACTAGCAATACAATCATCATACCAAAAAATCGCCACAAGGGCGACTTTTT
>CAZGEB010000008.1:0-27144 GCA_964524915.1 uncultured Candidatus Saccharibacteria bacterium | reverse complement strand
TGGCACAGGAGCACTCAACTCTGGAAGTATTACTTCTGGGTTTGGAAGTATTGATGTCGGGGCTGATGGTATTACCGGTGGTGCATTCACTGCTGCCGGTCTATTAACCGGACAACTTGGAGCCACCATCTCAGGCGCTACTACTTCTATTAATGCTTCTTCTAACTTTGCTACCAACATTAACACTGGTACTTCTAATGCTCTGGTTAGTATTGGTGGTGGGAGTGGTACCTTTGCTTTAAACACTACTAATATAGATATTTCCAACACCGGAGCTATTACTGGAGCCACAGGATTTAATGGTTTGGTGGTAACAGCTGATACAGGAGTTATTACCGCTGGCACTTGGAACGGTACAGCTCTTACAGATGCTTATGTCTCCGATACTCTTACTTCCTCCATCTTCATCGGATCTGGCTCTACCACTAACGCAATTGATTTAGCTACAGCAGAAGTAGCAGGAACACTTGGAGATGCTAATGTCTCTGACGCTATCAGTATTTCTTCCTCTGGTAGTGTTCACTGGGATGCTCTAAACAACTACCCAGCTGCATGTGCTGCAGGCTCTGCTATTTCTCAACTTGCAGACACCACCAACACTTGTACTGCTTTTAATACTGACACAAGTATTACACTGCAAGATGCCTATGATGCAACTTCGGGAAATAGTATCTCTGCCACAGATGCCAGAGATATAGCTTTTACCTTGGCTAATACAGCCACTGATCCTAATTTTACTATTACCACAGCAGCTGGTGGAGCAGGGTATACTTACTTCTCTTTGGCGGATGGATCTAATGCTTCACCTCCGAGTCAATTAGTCTTAGTAGATAACTTAGATACCAATCAAGCTTTGGGTATTGGTGTTAAAGTGCAGTCAGCTGCTGGCAGTATCACCACCGCAGTAGATTTAAGTGATGCGGAAATAGTTACTGCGCTGGCGATTGGTTCAAATACGATCACTACCACATCTACCACCATTGCTGCCACTGAACTAGATTTATTAGATGGTCATAATGCTGCATTAGTAGATACAGATGACGCGGTTACAACTGCCATCATTGGCACAGGAGCACTCAACTCTGGAAGTATTACTTCTGGTTTTGGAAGTATAGATAATGGAAGCGATGCTATTACCACCACTGGTACTATTGGTACTGCCGGACAAACATCATTTACTGGAAATACGATTACTGCATCTGGGGCTATTGCTGCTAATGGGGGAATTACTTTTGATGCATCTACTGATACTATCGGTGCTTTTACTGCAGCTGGTAATATAGACATGAATAGTAATTTGATTTTGAATATTGGAAATTCTGGAACTGATTTTACTGCTGGGGGCGGGTTAAATATTGCTGGTACGCTTGATTCAAATGGTGATGTTTCTATTGCTGATACTAATATTGCGCTGGATGGGGCTTCTACAACTTTTACAGCAACTGGAGCATTAAGTTTGACTCCGGGAGGAGCTATGATCCTTGGCGCAACCAATCAAACTGCTACTTTACAGGGATCCACTACAACCATTACTTCTAATGGCGCAGGAAATGATATTACCCTAACTTCTGCCGATGACATTTTCTTCAATCCAGGTGATGACTCTGTTTTCACATTTGCAGCGGCTGGAAGTTTGAGTATAGATGCAGCAACAACCGCATCTACTGGATCAGCTCAGGGGGTAGTGGATATCAATGTTAATACCGTGACTAATGATAATCGTGGTTTACAAATAGATTATGTTTTGCAGGATGCGGCTGGAAGCGTTACCGCCTACGGACAGAGAACAAACTTAACCATAAATACCGATGCCGGCTCTGATCATACTGGCTTTGCACAGTATATAAACTTGTCTGTTGACGATGCTGGTTCAACTGGCACAGCTCTTTATGTGGATGCTGGTTCTGGGGCTGGTACTGAATACTCCGCCGCTTTTATGAATGGCAATGTTGGGATTGGTGATGCTTCTCCAACTGGCTTGTTAACTTTGAGTGGTGGAAATATTGTTTTGGAAGAAGGTAATGTAGGTAGAGAAATTAGCTTCGCTGGTGGTAGGGGGAGAATTTGTTTGTATTGCGATAATGGTGGATCTGATTTAAATATTAGTGTTAGTAATAGTCGTTCTATTCAATTCCATACAGATGCAGCCTTGACTGGTGATCCAGCCTCACTTGATATGATTATTGGAGCCACTGGGCTTATAGGTATGGGGGATGCCACCCCGGATCAGAAGTTGGAGGTTATGACTTCTTCTGCAACAGCTACTCAAATTACAGTTTCAAATTCTAGTACTGGTGATGCTCAGGTTGGCTTTGAACTTGCCGATGGGACAAATAATTTTACTGTAGGAGTTGACAATAGTGTTGCTGGTGATCCTTTTAAAATTAGCACCACTGCTTTGGGCACCAATGATTTATTTGTACTTGACGCGAGGTCTACTACATCAGCTGTATCTGCTATTACTTTGCTAGGCGTTTCTCCCACCATCGCCTCTGCTTCCACAGCAGAATATACTACTACTACCTTTACACCTCCAACTATTACTTTAACTGGTACAACTCAAGTAACCAGCCAAATGGATAGCATTCTCTTTAATCAACCTACTATCACAGATGCTTCTGCTGTAACAGTAGATGGTGCAGCAAATGTCACTATAGCTGGGGCTCCAGTAAAAGCTGGATCTGTAACTCTTACAAACACCTATGCCTTAAAAGTTAACGCTGGCGCTGTTTCTACCGCAACTAATTCTTATGGTCTATATGTAGACACACAAACAGGAGCAACCAATAACTATGCTGCTGTGTTTGCTGGCGGTAATGTTGGTGTTGGTGACACTTCTCCAGCCGCTTTGTTTACCGTAGGCAGCGGCGACCTATTCCAAGTAAATAGTAGTGGCGCTATTGCAGCGGCAGCTGGAATTACTTCTTCTGGAACCATTACCTTCTCTGGTCTTTCTGCTGCAGGAGTTGTCATCAATAATTCTTCAGGAGTTCTTTCTACAGATACAGCTCTTGACGTGGCAACTGGCGGTACAAATATTTCTTCGTACACTGCTGGAGACTTGCTTTATGCTACTGCATCCACCACTCTAGCTAAATTGGCTATTGGTTCAGCAAATACCATCCTTACTTCTACTGGTTCAGCCCCTCAATGGTCCTCGTCTTTGTCTGACTCCCAAATCTCCGACACTCTTACTTCCTCTATCTTCATCGGCTCTGGCTCTACCACTAATGCAATTGACTTAGCTACAGCAGAAGTAGCAGGAACACTAGCTGATGGTAATGTCTCCGACACCCTAACCATTGGATCCTCTGGCTCTGTTCACTGGGATGCTCTAAACAACTACCCAGCTGCATGTGCTGCAGGCTCTGCTATTTCTCAACTTGCAGACACCACCAACACCTGTACTTCTTTTAATACTGACACTTCTATTACTTTACAAGATGCATACAATGCAACCAGTGGGAATACAATAGAGACTGCGTCAAATACTCCAGTCATTATTACAGAAACCACAGCAGCGACCAACACCGGAGATTTGTTGCAGCTGACTAGCAATGTAGCAACTGGGGGAACTCATTCCGGAGATTTGTTGCAGCTCACCATGGATGCTGTAGACGCTGACGCATTTTCTGGTAACGGTATCAATGTTGTCATAGATCAATCTCAAAATACAGGTAATGCTATTTTGGTGCAAGATGATGCCGCGACTGTTTTGTTCCAGCTGGACGAAAATGGTGCGCTGACTTTGGGGGCTGCCGCAGCTCAAACTACTGCTATTACTATTACCGACACTGATTACACCAACTCCTTGTCTATCGGTGACAATAATATTACTGGTACTACGTATTCTTTAGTGGGTACCACCGCCACAATTGATTTTACAGATTTTGATGTAGATAATGATGGTAAAGTTACACTCGGACCAGACTCTGCCGGTGATGATCTTACTATTGCTTTTGGTGCTGCTGCGAATATGCAAGCTATAGTTATAGATGCCGCAACTTTTGATTCAACTGCCGCAGACGGTATTGTGGCCCTGGCTTTTGATAGTGCGACCAACGGAGCTTCTGGGATTAATATAGATATAGAAAATGTTGCCACGTCCACTAGTGGCACTAGGACTATCTCTGGAATTTCTGTTACTCCTACTATTAGTGCTGCAGGTGTTGGCGGTACTCATGAAATTGTTGGTGCATATATTCAGGCAGCCACTGGCACCGCTGGTGCTGGTACGCAAAATTTATATGGTGTGAGAATAGGCAACCAGGGGGCCGGTACAAATACAGAAACTACCTATGGCTTATATGTTGACTCTCAAACCGGTGGAGGTACTGCTTCTTACGCCGCTGTATTTGCTGGTGGCAATGTGGGTGTGGGAACTACAACCCCAACTGCGGCTTTGCATGTCGCAACCAATGGTGCTGCCTCTGTGCCTGGAGTAAAGTTGAGTGGCTCGTGGTTTACTGGTGGTGACTCAACTACAACTAAGCCACAGCTTTTGGTAGAAGCTAGTGGAGCGAGTTCTACCGGATGGTCTACTAGCGGCACTGGTCTTGGTATAAATGCTCCAAATGGATTTGCTGGAAGGATTATAGACGCAAAAGTCAACGGCACTAGTTCGTTTGCCCTAAATGAAGTTGGCGGGATTTCTATTTTGGGGCAAGGGGTGACAAATATAGGCTCTGCTCAAGCTTATTGGTATCAACCTTCTGGGGCTACTGTTTCTGTGGGTAACAATGGTGATGCCGGTGCAAGTAATTTGTTGTTACGTGCCGGAGCGTCAGGCTCTACTGGCGGCAAAATTACATTTAGTGTAGACAATGCAGATCAGGGAATATGGAACACTTCTGGTTTGGGTGTTGGTAATACTGGAACTGTGTCTGCTAAGTTACATGTGATTTCTACTACTGAACAAATGCGTCTTGGCTATGATGCTTCAAATTATGTGACACATACTGTTTCTTCTGCTGGAGCTTTGACTCAAGGATTGAAAGCCTCCACTCAAAATGCTCTGAAGGTTACTGATAGCACCAATGCTTATTTCTCTATCGATACTCGTACTACTACATCTGCTGTATCAGCAATCACCTTGGCTGCGGGTACTAATCCCACCATCGCCTCTGCTTCCACAGCAGAATATACTACTACTACCTTTACACCTCCAACTATTACTTTAACTGGTACAACTCAAGTAACCAGCCAAATGGATAGCATTCTCTTTAATCAACCTACTATCACAGATGCTTCTGCTGTAACAGTAGATGGTGCAGCAAATGTCACTATAGCTGGGGCTCCAGTAAAAGCTGGATCTGTAACTCTTACAAACACCTATGCCTTAAAAGTTAACGCTGGCGCTGTTTCTACCGCAACTAATTCTTATGGTCTATATGTAGACACACAAACAGGAGCAACCAATAACTATGCTGCTGTGTTTGCTGGCGGTAATGTTGGTATTGGTACCGCTACTCCAGCTTACGAGATGGATATATCCAAGAGTCAAAATTCTTTTACCGCACTCCGAGTTTATAATAGTAGTAACGGCGCGGCTGCTAGTTCTCGTATTTTACTCGGTAATGATACAGGTGTGACTACTGGGCAAATTATCATGAGTGGTTCAGGTCAAACTACTTTTGGTGGAGCGAATTCTCTTAATATTTATCAAACCGCAAATGCCCCAATTGCATTCTTCACAAACGGCACCAACGAAAGAATGCGTATTACCGGAGATGGTAAATTGGGGTTTGGTGATACGGTTAGTGTGGCCTCAGCAAACTTACCAGCTGGGTCTATGGTTATTGGTAACGGAGCTTTCTGCGTAGACAATTCTGGAGATAACTGTGATGACGCGAGTCGCACAGCTGGAACTATTTATTCTGTGGGCACTAGTGTGACAGGTATAGACGTTGCAGAAAATTATCCATCCAAGGATGATACTTTGCTTGCTGGTGAAGTAGTTTCTCTAGATGAGCAAAATCCTGAATACGTAAAAAGATCTATGAGTGGCGAATCTATTTTGGGTATAGTTTCTACTCAACCTGGTGTGGTGCTGGGAGGTTTTGGTGGACAAGATCGTTTTGCAAATGATAAACAATACCCAATAGCTTTATCTGGTCGTGTACCCGTAAAGGTAACCAACGAAAATGGAAATATTCAGGTGGGGGATTATTTGACACCTTCTAAATTATTCTCTGGGTTTGCAGCTAAAGCAAATGGTGCTGGTACTGTCATAGGAAAATCATTGAGTAATTTTTCTTCAACTACTATAAATGATAGTGGTAGTGTTTTGGTTTTTGTGAAAGTAGAATTTTGGACACCTCGACTGGTTGATGTTTTGCAAGATCCAGCCCAGGATTTGTTGTCTGCTGGGTCTATGTCCAATTTGAATATGACCGACGGATCTGTATTTGATGATCTAGTTGTAACTGATTCAGTTTTTGTACAGAGGAACTTACGTGTTTCTGGGGTCTTGATCGCGGCAGAGATTCAATCTGAAAAGTTGACTACCAAAGAACTTTGTTTGGATGATTTATGTGTGACCAAAAAAGACTTACAGAAGATTTTGGACTTGCTAAATCAACAGTCTTCTACACAGCCTGCTCCAGCTTCTGGTGGGGAAGTGACAACCCCTCCAGCAGGAGACACCACTGTGCCTAGTTTGAGCGGTGATGGTAGTGGTGATGTTTTGCCTCCTGCGGAAACCTCTGTTTTGCCTGAGGAATTACCTGTTACTCCTGGGCTGTAGTGGGCGTGGGGATTATAATTGAACAAATACTTGATTTTTTCTTTTATATATGATATAATAAGTACATAGTTTAGTTAGATTGTGCCCAAAAAAGGGCATATTTGAAACAAAAATATAACAAAATAAATCAAAAATCTAGGGCAAAAATAGCTCCAAAAAAAGATTTTTGAAAAACAAAAAAACATATGAATAGTTCTTTTTTGCGTCAAATTTTTTGGGCAAAACTGCATCCTTTTGTGGGGGCAGTTTTCTTGTTGTTTGTGGCTTTGTCGTCGGGCGTAATGATTACTTACAGCAGTCATTTTTTGGATTTGGCTGTAGTTGAGGGTTGGCAAAGTTATCCCAATCGGGCAGGGGCAGTTTTGGGAGTGAGCACTCCAGAAACTGTTGTTTGGACAAATTTAAAAAATGTTATTACTGAAGTGGGTGATCTAGAACAAACAGCTGGTGGTTGCCAAGGGTGTGCAGATGCTGGCGCTAATTCTACTCAGCAACTCACGTCCGGTGATGGCTATTTTGAATTTACAATTGCCACAGGTACTTATTATTATGTTTATGCGGGTTTGAGTAATGATATCTCTGGTACTACTAGCCACATCATGCCTTTTGCTCTGGAGATTTCCGCATCCTATGTTAGTGTTAGAGAGAATGGGGTTTATAAATCAGACACCCCTTTTGTCTCGGGAGATGTTTTTCGTGTATCTGTTGAATCCGGAAAAGTTAAATACTATAAAAATGGAGTAAGTTTTTATACGAGTGTTGCTGTGCCTAGCTATCCTTTAGTAGCTGACGTGTCAATGCAGCTAGTTGGAAGTAAGTTGTGGGCTGGAAAAATTGCCACATCTTCTGATGTAGTTGTTTCTCCGCCACCAGCTATTACTCCACCACCAGTTACGACCCCTCCACCTCCAACGATAAATACTGGTGCCCCAGTGATTTCTGCGGTGTCTGCGACAAATATCACTTCTAGTGCCGCGGTTATTAATTGGGTGACAGATATTTCTTCTGATTCCGTTGTGAATTACGGCACTAGCCTGAAGTACGGGAAAACAGTGCAGTCTAGTGCTCTAGTAACAAATCATCGTTTGAGTTTGGGTAGCTTGAGAGCAAAAACTCAGTATCATTTTAGAGTGCGTTCCAAGGCCAATAATCAAACAGCCACTTCTGGTGATTTTGTTTTTACTACACCGAGTACTACAACAGTAGCGGTCAACAATAAGCCTACTGGTTCCATTGATGGTATAAGTAGTGACGGATTTGTGTTTGGTTGGGCAAAAGACGCCGATGATTTAAACAAGGCTATTACCGTGCATTTATATTTTGACACCAACGCTGGTAGTGCTGGTGCCTCTGCTGTTTCTTGCACGGCTGGTGATTTCCGCACAGATGTAGGCAACCATGCTTTCAATTGTCCCGTTCCAACACAGTACAGAGATGGAGTGCAGCATCAAGTGTGGGCGTGGGGAGTTGATCTATCTGATCCAGTAAACAACAATGCTCAGTTGGCCAACTCACCAAAAACTTTTGTTTTGGGAACTCCTCCAGTAACAACTGCTCCAACAATTTCCTCTTTTCTTTCTAATCCAACATCTATCACAGCAGGCCAGTCCGTCACACTTAGCTGGTCTGTAGCAGGTGCCACTTCTCTTAGCATTGATCAAGGGATAGGCGATGTTACTAATATTACTTCCAAGGTTGTTACTCCTACAGCCACCACTACTTATACTTTGACAGCTACTAATAGTGCCGGCAGTGTGTCCAAAAGTGTGACTACGGTTGTATCGACTGCCGCTCCGCTCTCAGTAAGCGCACCCTCTTCTTGTGTCACCACAGCTGACGGAATAAACCCAGAGTGTCCCAGGATCTTAATTAATTCAGCTGTGAGCGCCACCCCCTCTGCTGGTACTACTATAAATGTTGCTGCGGGTGGTAATTTGCAAAATGCTTTGAATCAAGCATGTTTGGGAGATACAATTGTTTTGGCGGCTGGGGCGACTTTTGTCGGAAACTTTGTAGTGCCAGTTAAAACTTGTGGAAGCGGTTATTTGACTATTCGTACTTCTAATATGTCTGGTATAACAGGTGAGGGTGGAAGAGTGGGGCCTAATTATGCATCGGCTATGCCGAAAATTATTACCCCAAACACTGACTATGCTTTGTTGATCGCTAATAGTGCTACCAATATCCGCTTGATCGGTTTAGAAATAACATCTCAAACAACCTATACCTATTCCTTGTTGAGAGTGGGAGACAACATCACCTCCGCAAGTTTATTGCCAAATAATATTTTTATAGATCGTTCTTACATACACGGCTCTGCCAGTACCACAGTGAGAAGGTGTGTACAGCTCAGTAGTGCGGCCACCGCAGTAATTGACTCTTATATTTCTGACTGTCATGAGAAGGGGGCAGATAGTCAGGCGATTGGTGGATGGGAGGGTAGTGGTCCATACAAGATCGTAAATAACTATCTTGAGGGGGCGGGAGAAAATATGCTTATTGGTGGATCTGATCCTAAGGTGCAAAATCAAACACCTTCAGACATAGAAGTTCGTGGTAATTATTTTTACAAGCAACCATCTTGGCAGTCTAGTGGTGCTTGGACAGTCAAAAATTTATTTGAACTTAAAAATGCTAAAAGAGTTTTGGTATCCGGGAATGTGTTTGAGAATAATTGGGCCGATGGACAAAGTGGGGTTGCTATTTTGTTTACTCCAAGAAATCAAGATCAGACTGCACCCTGGTCAACTGTAGAAGATATAACTTTTGTAAATAATTCTATTAAAAATAGCGTTTCCGGGCTAAATATTTTAGGTACGGATGATCTATCGCCAAGTCAGCAATCCAAACGTATTTTGGTAAAGAATAATTTATTTTATCAAATGCAAAGTAGATTATTACAGATGGTGACTGTTACTTTGCCAGCCTTGAATGTTACCATTGATCACAACACCATGATCCACTCTGGTTCCACAGGTGCATCTGCTTTTTTGGGCGATAATGTATCGGTCGCACAAAATTTTGTATATACCAATAATGTTTTGTCTGGTGGCGACCTTGGATTTTTTGGTAGTGGTATTGGTGAGGGTAATGCGGCGATCTCTAAGTATGTTGTAAGTCCTATTTTTGTAAAAAATGTAATCTCTGGAAGAAATCCCAATGTTTATCCGACTAACAATTTCTTTCCTGGAGATTTAAATTCAGTAGGCTTTACCAATCAGTCTGTTTCGGACTATAGCCTGTCTTCTTCTTCACCTTATAAAAATGCCGGTAGCGACGGTAAGGATATCGGTGCTGATTTTGCCATCTTAAATTATTCTTCTTCTTGCGCTATCTCTGGTGGTTGTGGAGCTTCAAGTCCTCCAGTCCAACCTCCCGCGAGCTTGCCTGTCACCACTTCTTTTGTGGCGACTCCTTCCTCTATCGTCGTTGGCCAGTCCTCGGTTTTATCTTGGGCTGGTACAGGCGCTACTTCTCTGAGTGTTAGTCCCGGCGTAGGGGTAGTTACAGGAACTTCTTCTGTTTCTGTATCTCCTACAGTCACTACTACTTATACTTTGACAGCTACTAATAGTACCGGCTCGGTTACTACAAATGCTATTGTCACTGTGTCTGCTGCCCCAGTTACAACGGCAACTATAAATATTGACGCTACTCAGAGGTATCAAACTATGGGAGGCTGGGAGGCTACTGCTCAGGCCGGAGCGCTTTTGGAATCTAGCACCAGAACCAATACTTCTAATCTGGATCCAAATTTTTCCTCTTATAAAAATTATTTGTTTGATCAAGCTGTAAATGATTTGGGCATCAATCGTTTGAGAATAGAATTGCCAAGCGGTTTAGAAAATTCTGTAGATTATTTTAACCAATATCTAAATGGACAACTCACATTTAATGAATGGCGAGCGAAATTTTATGATAACGTAAACGATAACACTTCTGCTACATCTGTCAATGCCTCTGGGTTTCAGTTTAGTTATCTAGATTTTCAGATGGATAATTATGTGCTGCCAATTAAGCAGCGACTAGAGGCTAGAGGTGAACAATTGTTTTTGAATGTGTGTTTTGTAGATTTTGGAACATCTGCTTTTCATCAGTACAATTCTCCAGAAGAATACGCGGAGTTCATAAATGAAGCATATAAACACTTGCAAGCAAAATACGGTTTTGTCCCTAAAACTTTAGAGATAGTTTTAGAGCCTGACAATACTTCATTTAATGCTTCTTTGATGGCCGGAGTTTTGCAGCCAACAGCTAGCCGCCTTGTTTCATCTGGTTTTTCACCTAAGTTTATCTTGCCTTCCACTACAAGTATGGCGAGTAGCAATAGTTACTTTGATACTATCAAGTCATTTGTAGGAGCTGCATTTATTAGTCAGTATGTGGAAGAATTGTCCTATCATCGTTATACGGGTGTGTCCATATCCGCTCTTGCTGGTATTGCTAGTAGGGCTATTCAAAGTGGAGTAAAAACTGCCATGCTTGAATGGATAGGTGCTGACTATAATACTTTGCACGAAGATTTAAAGGTTGGTAATAATTCTAGCTGGCAACAATACGCGCTAGCTTTTCCTGGTGGGTTTGATGATGGGAGTATTTATTACTCTGTGAGTGGTACAACTGTTTCTTTGGGGAGTCGCACGAAGTATTTAAGACAATACTTTAAAAATATTAGATCGGGGGCTGTTAGATTGTCTGCTGCTAGTGCAAATTCGGCTTTGGATCCTGTAGCCTTTGAAAATACTAGTGGTAAAAAGGTGGTGGTGGTTAAATCTACTTCTGGTAGTTCCTTTACCGTTAGTGGTTTGCAGGCTGGTATTTATGGTGTTTATTATACTGTGGGTGGGGTAATCACTACACCTTCAGATATTAGTTTGTTGAGTGGACAGGTTTTGTCGGCTTCTATACCTGGGGCAGGCGTTATCACCATTTATCAGAAATAGGTTAAATAAATAGTTGTTAAAAAACCATCTAGCTTTTAAAGGCTAGATGGTTTTTTGATTTCCTTCTGTTGATAATTGTGGCTTGAATTTAGATTTTTGTGTTACAATTATTAATGTAAGAAGTTTAATTAAAGTGAATTAAAATATTATGAACGACGAGATACGCGTTTCAAGGAATGCTAGTGTGACGACAGGTGGTCGCATGGGTGTTTCCGAGGTAGACCAACGACCTAGAGGTGGGCAAAGTAAGTTGCCTTGGGTGATTGTTGGCCTTCTAGTGATAATTTTGTTGGCAGCCCTAGTTCTTTTTAGGGGTAATTTAATGAAGTGGGGTCGTGGTGATGATACTTCAAAGACTTACCAGGCTGTGTTTTTGAGTAATGGCCAGGTGTATTTTGGACATATTTCAAACATAATGTCTAAAAATATTACTTTGACAGATATATTCTATCTTCAGGTTACTCCAGCTCAAGGTTCCCAGCAGAGTACACAGGCGAATACTAATCAGTCACAACAGTTGCAATTAGTAAAGTTGGGCAGCGAGCTTCATGGTCCAGAGGATAAGATGAATATCAACCGTGACCATGTGCTCTTCTATGAAAACTTGAAGAAAGATGGAAAAGTAGTAAAGGCTATTGAGGAGTACAAAGCCAACCCAGATAGTTCCAAGAGCACTTCTGGGACTGGCGGCGGATCAGCTCAGACTCAAGCTCAGCAGCCAGCAACCAATAGTGGTGCTAATACGAATCAGCCAGCAAGTAACACCACCACAAATACGAACAAAGCAGTTACTCAGCCAGCTCAATAGTAAAGCTTAAAAGATTTATCAGCCTATATTGAAAAATATAGGCTGATTTATTTTTGTAAGAGCTGCCGTTGTGTTTGCTGCCAGTTATTACATTCCTGAATTTAATATATATTGTCGCATTGTGGGGTTGCTGTGTTTTCAGTCGTTAATTTTGTTTGGTGTACCGTGGCTTGGGGCACAGGGCAGTTTTTTTATTTGGTTAATAAAAAACCTCTTAATCTAATTCAGATTAAGAGGTTTTTTGGGTCGATTATTTATTTACTAGTTCTTTTACCATGGCATCAAAGCTTTCTGGTGCTTTGATGGCTATTTCTGAAAGCATTTTTCTGTTGATGGTAATCTCGTTGGCTTTTAGGATAGCTGCAAATTTACTCCATGTGGTGCCATTTTCTCTAAGCGCTGCGTTTACTCTGATGAGCCATAAAGCGCGCACATCTCTTTTCAGCGTTCTGCGGTGCTTGTATGCGTTACTGTCAGCTTTTAATAGAGCTTCTTTGGCAGCACGAAAATTTTTGGACCTGCGATTCTGCATTCCCTTCGCACGGTTGATAATATTCTTTCTTCTTTTGCTGGCGGTTACGCCTCGTTTGATTCTCATATGCTTAAAATTATTGATGTACGCTGACTTAAGAGTTTATCATCAGCAGCTGCTTATAAATTATTTACTAATCACCCTGCCAAGCTTACTGTTTACTCCGGCTAATCCAGAATCAGTCCTCTTGTTTCTGGTGGTGTTTCCTCTTTCTCTTGAATTGAAGTGGCCGTGTCCAGAAGTTCTGTGAACTAGCTTTCCTGAGCCGGTCCTTTTAATTCTTTTTGTGGCACCCTTGTGAGTCTTCGTTTTTGGCATAATAAAATAGTCTAATAAAATTGTGGAAATATTACTTATTGGTGGATGGTGCTAATACGGTCATCAATACAGAGCCCATTCTTTTTACTGGAATTTCTGTTTTGAATGGTATCTGAATTAGGGTGGGGAATTTAGCGATCTGTTGTTCGGCAATTTGTACAAAAGCTTGTTCTCTGCCTCGCATGCGTAATTCTACCCGAACTAGGTTGCCTTCAGTTAAAAATTTTTCTGCTTGTTTTGCACGCACATTTAGATCGTTTTCAGATATTCTCACAGAAAGCCTGAGGGTTTTCACCTCTGTTTTTTTGGCGTTCTTTCTGTTTTGACTCTCAGCTTTTTGTTGCTGATATCTGAATTTGGCGATATCTACTATTTTGACTACTGGCGGATTAGCATTTGGTGCCACCTCTACCAGGTCAAGTTCTTGTTCGTAGGCAAGCTTGAGGGCGTCTGCCGTAGACATAACACCAAGCTGCTCACCTTCTTCGCCTATTACGCGCACTTCAGGTACTTTTATCTGAAGATTGGCTCTAAATTTTTGCAATTGTTTTTTTAAGCAGATTAATTATTAACCATTTAATATGATAAATGGTGGAGATGGGGAGAGTTAAACCCCCGTCCAGTTACTTCTCACAGGGCAATTATTCACAAGATTAGTCAGTGAAAGTACTACTCTTTATTGTCACTGACAGCAAACCAGAGTAGGCGATTTATAAAGTTTCTTTGTAAATATTATAAATCAAAATATTTACACATATTCTCTAATAAACTAGCTGATCTTGCATCGAGACACTTGCAAGGACTAGGCATCCGTCTATTGATTTAGGCGAATACTGGAACAGGTGCAAAAGCTGCCTTTAGGGCTGCTGTTACCTTTTCCATTGCCGTATTGTTGGCATTTATGGGTTTGCTTTTGGGATTTACGAGTCCATAAAGCTAGCTCGTCTTGTATATTGCGAGGTGTTAAAGTACTGTCAAAATCCGTCATCCCCGTGACTATAATATAACAAATATCCTAGATTTAGGCAAGTTTAGAGATTTTCAATCAAAAACCCCCAGAATGGGGGGGTTTGAAGAATTATTTGCGTTTTTTCGGGGCTGTTTTTTTGGTTGGCCGAACCGCATTATTTACGGTTTTGACAATGGCCTTTTTCACTGGTTTTATCTGTTTTGCTGTAGTTTTGGTTACTGTTCGGATTTCCTTTGCTATTTTATCCCAGCGTTTTTTTAAGTCCCCAGTGAATTCTACTATTTCATCTGCTTCCATTTTGGAAAGTTTGTTGTATTGCTTGCCCGCGGCTTCACTGACTTTTCCGTAAGCTTTGGAGATGGTTTTTTTGGCTTCTTTTGCTTGTGCTGCTACTTTCTTTTCTATTTTTTTCGCACCTTTAGATATCGCGGCTTTGGTTTTCTTGCCCTGTTTTCCAGTAAAAAGATAGGCCGCTGTTCCAGCCACTGCTGCTACGCCAGCTGCACCAACTGCTACTTTAAGAGCCTTGTGGTTCTTCTTATTTTTGTTGGCCACAACAATCTTTTTTGTTGGAGTTTTTTTGATAATTTTTTTTGCCATATAGTTTTTTCTGCTTGATTATGTGTTCTGAATTGTTGACTTTTTTATTTAAGTCCTCAATTCATAGCGCACACAAAGTTTATTTTTTAGTTTTGCTTTTACTGTGAGATCTTTTTTGAGCAACTTTTTTAAAGATGTCAAAAATATTACTCAGGATATAGCCGTCCTGTGACATGCTTTCTTTTGCTTCTGTAATACCTTCCACAACTGACTCAGCGCCTCTTTTTGCGGTTGCGGAAATTTTCTTGATGGTTCTGACAATGCCTATTATATAGACAAGGACAGCCACAGCGAGCCCTGTGAGGATAATTACTGCTGCTGTGGTAACTGCGAAGAAAATGTCAGCTTTGATAAAAGAGGAATCCATGAATTTATTATAGCACAGTTAGAGCCAAAATTTTATGCTGTTGCTTTGGTTTATGGGTGTGCATATTTACCCAAAATCTTTTCTAGAGTGTTCTGGTATTGAGCTCTGATATTTTCATCTCTACCAATTTCCAAGATTTCGTCGTTGGAGGTGGTAGCGGAAGCTGTCCAGTTGTAAGAACCACTGACGTACGATTTATCTGTCACGAGGGCTTTTAAGTGCATTATGGCCTCGTGGTCTTGGGTTTCTATGGGGATGCCAGCTTTTTCCAGATCTTTGATAATCTTTGCCTGCTGTTCTATTTTTCCTACCTGAGTTTTGTCGGTGATGCCTTTTACCTCCAGCCCTCTATATTTAGCAGCCAGCAGGGCATCTTTGATATCTTGTCTGGTAAAAGTATAAATAGCGAAATAGACAAATTTGTCTGCCTTCTGAATTTCAGAAATGATCTTTCTGTTCAAAGACTCATCTTTGTTGTAAAAAACTTGTACTTGATGGGCGGGCTGGTATCGGTAAGAATAATAAAATTGTCCGCACAGTGCGATTAGTATAAAAATAACTGCTATATAATATGCATCCCGCGAGAGTTTCATGGAAAATTTTTGTTTTGAAAAGTGCGTTAATTTTGTACCGAACGCATTTCTCTTAGATCATCTCTTTTTTTCAAATATTCACGCTTGTCCATTTTTTTGCGTCCACGTGCAAGTCCAATTTTTAATTTCACCCAACCCCTAGAAGTAGAATAGATTTCTAGGGGGATTATCGCCAAGCCTTTTTCTTTACCGACCAGTTCCATGACTTCTTTCTTCTTGAGTAGTACGAGTCTTGAATGGGTAGGGTCGTAATTGTGGCTGGGGGCGTATTTATATGGTCCGATGTGGCAATTGATCAGGTGTATTCCGTCATTGTTGATAGTGATATAGCTGCCTTGTAGTGAGACATTGCCATTTTTTACAGCTTTGACTTCTCTTCCTTCCAATACCAAACCCGCATCAAATGTTTCTTTGATGTCGTAATCAAAATAGGCTTTGGAATTTTTCGCAAGTTGGGTCATTGGTGTATTTGGTTTCCAGCAATGGATTATTTTTGCCTCTGCGATTGCCTTTGTATTGATCAAGCAAGCATTCGTTAAAAATAATCCATTGCCGGAAACTCCGGTTAGCTTAAACGGAAGTTAGAAGCTAGCCATAATTGGCAATTTCCTCTATAATCATAGCATGAAACAAGTTTTAGAGCAGCTGGTAAATACAGCTATTAAACAGGCTTTTGGCGAAGAGTTTGTAGGCACCAAGGGTGTGGTTTTGTCTTATCCTCCGACTTTAGAGATGGGTGACTATGCTAGTAATGCGGGCTTAGTTTTGGCAAAGCAACTAAAAATGAGCCCGAAGGAAGTAGCAGAGCGGCTTGTGGCCGCAATTTCCAATTTCCAATTTCCAATTTCTAATGAATTTCAAATTCCAAAATCTCCAATTTCAAACCTCCAAATTTTGGGAGGGTTTGTGAATTTTACTTTGAATCCAGAAGTTTGGGCCCAGCAAGTGTTGTCAGAAATCAGTGAGCAGGAAACAGAATATGGTAAGTCAAAGATAGATAAACCAGAAAAAATAATGGTGGAGTATTTGTCTCCAAATACCAACAAACCTCTGCACTTGGGCCATTTGCGTAATGGTGTGACTGGGGTGGCGGTTATAAATACTTTGTCTGCCTCTGGTCAGTCTGTAATGAAGGCAGAAATTATAAATGATCGCGGGGTGCATATTTGTAAGGCTATGCTGGCTTACCAGTTGTGGGGTGAGGGCGCTACCCCAGAGCTTTCTGGAAAAAAGCCCGATCATTTTTTTGGTGATTGGTATGTTCGGTTTGCTCAAGAGGCGGAAAAGGACCCAACTCTAAATGATCGAGCCCAAGAGATGTTACAAAAATGGGAGGCTGGGGACGTTGAGGTGAGACAGCTGTGGCTGAAAGTACGGCAATGGGTTTTGGATGGTTGGAAGCAGACAGAGGATGTGCTTGGTTTTACTTTTGACAAGGTTTATTTTGAATCAGAAGTGTATCAGCTTGGAAAGGATGTGATAGAGGATGGTTTGGCCAAGGGCGTTTTTCATAAAAACGAAAAAGGCAATGTGGTTTTTGATTTATCTTCTGAACAGTTTGGTACAGATGAAGAAGGCAATTCGAAAGTTATTACAGTGCTTCGAGCAGACGGTACAAGTTTGTATTACACCCAAGATTTGGGCCTGCAAACTAGTCGTGTGACAGAATATCACCTAGACAGAATTGTGCATGTGGTTGGTTCTGAACAGAATTTTTATTTCCAGGCTTTGTTTGCCATGTTTAAAGCCTTGGGCTATGCATGGGCAGATAAGTTGTACCACTTGTCTTACGCCATGGTTTATTTGCCGGAAGGCAAGATGAAATCGCGTGAGGGAACAGTGGTAGACGCCGATAATTTAATCGCGCAAATGACTGCTTTGGCAAAAGAGGAGATAGAATCTAGAATCAAAGACCCGGAAACAAGGATGCCTGAAATTGAGTTGATGGCTCGGGCTCAGGTTATTGCCCTGGGGGCAATAAAATTTTACATGTTAAAACAAAAACCCACGACGGATATTTATTTTGATCCTAAAGAATCTATTTCTTTTGAAGGTAATACTGGTCCTTATTGTTTGTATACCTACGCCAGATCAAAAAGTATATTGAGGGCAGGGAAAACAGAAAATAGTAAACAGAAAACAGAAATTAGTTATGAGGAATTAAATAGTGCGGAAGAGAGAAACTTGATTCGTCAATTAGAAGCATTTCCTGAAATTATCAAGAGAGCAGCCGAAGAATATAACCCAGCTTTGATTACAACTTTTATTTTCGAAACTTGCCAAGCTTTCAATACTTTTTATACTAAGCACCAAGTTATGAAAGCAGAAAGTGAAATAATCAAAAATGCTCGCCTACATTTAGTGGAGGCAACTGCTCAGGTAATCAAAAATGGTTTATCTATTCTGGGGATAGAGACGGTAGAGGAGATGTAGGGGCTTCTGTTTGTTGTTGTGATAGAGTCTCTTGTACCGCTTTGGATATTGCTGCTGACCCAGTTAAGTTTGGAAAAAGTAAAACCTTTGTTACTCCGTTACAATTAAATTTTACCTGTATTTGTTGAGGCTTCTCGTAAGATATGCTTGGTATATAGATAGATAGTCCTTGAATGTTTGGTGCAACTTTTAGTACAGCTTGCTCTATGTCTTGTTTCGCTTTTTGGTTCTCCTTTGGTGTAATTTCTGGTTTGCTTTCTTTTGTTGTTGTGGTTATTTGGCTGTCTGGATTGCTTTGGGTGTTTTCGCAACCAATTGAAATGGATAGCATCCCATACAAGACGGCGGCTTGAAATTCTTTACGCATATATATTGGTCTAATATCAAAAATAGCTAAAAAATAAGGCTTCTGTTATAATTCTTTTTAGCCGTCATTTCTTATTTTGTAGTTTTTTCAATGTTTGGTCAAATGACTCTTGTAATTATTTTAAATGAGTATGAGTGAGGAAAAATCATCTGCGGTTGAAAATTCTCCAGTTTCTAACCAGCCAGATTTTGGTCAGATGGAGCTCGAGACTTTGAAATTTTGGAAAGAATCCAAGATTTTTGAAAAGTCTTTAGAGAAAACCAAAGAAGGCCAGCCTTTTATTTTTTATGATGGCCCACCATTTGCAACCGGCTTACCGCACTATGGGCATATTTTGACTTCAGTGATCAAAGACACTGTTCCACGTTTTCAAACAATGCGAGGAAGATATGTTTCTAGAAAATGGGGATGGGATTGTCATGGTCTGCCTATTGAAAATATTGTAGAAAAAAAGCTTGGTATTTCTGGGAAAAAACAAATCGAGGAAGTTGGGGTAGAAAAATTTAATCAAGCTTGTAGGGAGAGTGTCTGGGGTTATGAAAAAGAGTGGGGGCAAACCATAGAGCGGATTGCTCGCTGGGTGGATTTTGATAATTCTTACAAAACCATGGACACCACTTATCAGGAAAGTGTGTGGTGGGCGCTCCAGCAGTTTTGGAATAAGGGTTTGATTTACGAAGACAGGAAAGTTTTGCTTTATTGCGCTAGGTGCGAAACCCCGATTTCCAATTTTGAGGTAGCGATGGACAATTCATACAAAGATGTCACTGAAAATTCAGCTTTTGTAAAGTTTAAATTATTACCTCATCAAAGAATCGTAGACTTCATGACCGATGAAGCAACTTTTGTTCTGGCTTGGACTACCACTCCATGGACATTGCCTGCAAACACGGCCTTGAATATTGGTCCGGATATTACTTATGTAGTGGTGGAGATGACTGATGAGAATAAAGAATCAGGAATAAAGAATAACGAGCCAAAACAGAGATATATTTTAGCAAAAGACAGACTAGAAATATTAGATGGTGAGTATGAGATTGTGAGAGAGGTAAACGCTAGGAGTTTGGAGGGTCTGCAGTATCAGCCTTTGTATGAAGTCGTCAGTAGCAACGAGCAGCAAGTGGCTAGTGAAAAGTACCATAGGATTTATGCGGAAAGCTATGTCACCATTACAGATGGTACAGGTATAGTGCACAATGCTGCAGCCTATGGAGAAGACGATTTTGCGGCTGCCAAGAGGCGTGAGTTTTCGCCTATTTTGGTTTTGGACAACAAGGGTCACTATATGGACAGTGCTCCTGAATTTTTGCGCGGCAAGTTTTTCAAATCCGCCGACAAATTGATCGTGGAGGATTTGCAAAATAGAGGTTTGATGTACAAAGTGCTGCCATTTACTCATAGCTATCCGCACTGTCATCGTTGTTCCACTCCTTTGTATTACATTGCGCTACCTTCTTGGTTTATCAATATACAAAAGATAAAAAATGATTTATTTGAGGCCAATGAAAATATCAATTGGCAGCCAGATCATTTGAAATATGGTAGATTTGCCAAAAGTATGGAGCAGGCGCCAGACTGGAATATTTCCAGAAATCGTTTTTGGGCAACAGCTTTGCCTTTTTGGCGTTGTGAAAATCATAGCTGTAAAAATGTTGTTTGCATTGGCTCAGTAAAAGAGCTGCAAGAAAAGTCAGTTAATTTTGATGAAGTTTATCCGAATTACCTGGTTACGAGTTACGAGTTACGAGTTGATAACCCGCAACCCGTCCTTCACTCTCAACCTCAGGACCTAAGGACAACCCACAACCCGCAATTGAGCGATCTTGATCTTCACAAACCATACATTGATCAAGTGGTTTTGAAGTGTGAGAAGTGTGGAGGAAAGATGCAAAGAATCCCTGAGGTGGTAGATTGTTGGGTGGAGTCGGGGTCTATGCCTTTTGCGGAATTGCATTATCCTTTTGAAAATAACAACAGCGGTCAAGTCCAGGATTTCCAAAAGCGTTTTCCGGCTGACTTTGTAGTGGAATACACTCCTCAAACCAGAGCTTGGTTTTATGTGATGCACGTGATGAATACGGTTTTGTTTGGTAAAGCGCCATTCAAAAACGTTTTGTGCCACGGCACCATGCTTGCTGAAGACGGCACAAAAATGTCTAAATCAAAAGGCAATTATCCAGATCCAAATTTGTGTATTTCCAAATATGGCGCGGATGCTTTACGCTTTGCTTTGTTGATCAATCCTATTTCAGTGGGCGAGGATGCAAGCTTTTCTGAAAACTCCATCAAAGAAGTTCATCAAAAGGTCAACATGCTGCTTTATAATATCTGGCAGTTTTACCGGATGTATAGCAAAGACGGATTACGGATTACGGATTACGGATTACGAACGACAAACGTGCTGGATGTTTGGATTTTGGAAAAGTTACAGGCGACTATTGGAACAGTTACTGATCAGCTAGAGCATTACAATACAGTAAAGGCCTCTAGAAGTATTTTGGATTTCATTAATGATTTATCTACATGGTACGTAAGGCGTAGCCGTGATCGTATAAAAGCCGGTGGCGATGACTCCATAAAGGCATTACAGGTTTTGGGTGTGGTTTTGCAAAAGACCTCGCAAATTTTGGCACCCTTTACTCCTTTCTTGGCAGAAACTATTTATCGTGATATTACAGGAGAGGAGTCTGTACATTTAAGTGGATGGCCTGATCAAGCAACAAGCAACAAGCAACAAGCAACAAGTGAGGCGGCGAGGGTTTTTGAGCAGATGGATTTGGTTAGAGAAATTGTTTCTTTGGGATTGTCTGCCAGAAAGCAAGCTGGTATTCCAGTGCGTCAGCCACTGCAAACTTTTGCTTATCATCTCAAAAAAGAAGTTTATTTGAGCGATGAGCACATTGCTTTGATTTTGGAAGAATTGAATGTAAAAGAGCTTGGTGATTTTGACTCTCTAGAAGAACAAGGGCAGCGCAAGGGTGATACAGCTGCCTCTGAGGGTGCCGGTAATGTTTCCAAAGTGATTTTGGACAAAAATTTAAACGATGGCTTAATCAAAGAAGGTCTGATCCGCGAGATGGAGCGCGCTGTGCAAGACTTGCGCAAGAAGAGTGGTTTGCTGGCCGGGGATTTGGTGGATTTGTATTACAATACTCAAGATAAAAGTTTGGACGAGGTGGTTTTGGGCTTGGATAAGAAAAAATTGGGCACAGAAAGCATCTCTCAGAGTCTAGAGGTGGAAGCGGATTTTGAGATCCAAACTTCTGTCTCAAATAAGCCAATTTGGCTGGGTATTGTAAAAAAGTAAAAAATGTGCTATAATACATAGGTAATTGTGTATAAATATTAGACACAAAAATTAAAATTAATTTCAGCTTTTCCTCTCTTAGGAGGAAATGACTGAGGGGGAAAATAAATGTCAAATAGGATTCAAACTTTGTGTGTTTTGTTGTTGGGTGGAATTTTATTGGTCCAGGTTTTAACTTTAGTATCTTTGAATAGAGTAGCCTTGCCTCAGAGGTCTAGTGCTTATGTTAGAAATCCATTAGATAGTGGTAGTGGTGGTAATGGTATAAGTGGTGGTGTAAACCCGTACTCTTCTATGCAATATAACCAAGGATACAGTAACTATGGTGGTGATGGCTATGGTGGTGGTACTGGTTATGGCAATTGGGGTGATGTGAATTACGGGCCCGGCGTTGACAGATAATATATTTTGTTAATTAATGCTATCCGATTTATTTGGATAGCATTTTTTATCTGTTATAATAAAAGTGTTGAATTTTAAAATACAAATTTTATGCAAGTCAAAGATTTAATGACGACTGAAGTGATTACTGTGGGACCCAAAGCTACAGTAGAGCAAGTAGCAGATGTGCTGCATCAATATCATTTTACGGGTGTACCAGTGGTAGAAAGCGGAGGGAAGCTCCTAGGGGTGATTATGGAACGTGATTTCATTACCGCAGATTCCAAGCTGTATCTGCCAACATACATCAAGATGCTCAAAGGTTTGGACTTTGTGCAAAATGACAAAAAAAGACTTCCAGAAGAAGCTCGGGCGATTATTGAAGCGACTGCAAAAGATATTATGAACAGTGATATCGTGACTGCAACTCCAACTACTACTATAGAAGAGCTGTCTGAAATGTTCGCCACCAAGCGTGTGAACCCTATTCCGATTGTAGACAAAGATTTTAAATTGGTCGGAGTGATTTCTAGAAGTGATTTGATCAAACTTTTTTCTACCAAAAAAGTTGAGGCTGCTCGCACACAAAAAACTCGTTTGGTAGATGTTACAGCAGAACACGGACTGGAAAAATTGGGCGGCAGTTTTGCTTTGGTTTCCAAAACTCGGGCGGCGATCTGGCTTCTGCTTTCTTTGTCTTGTTTCGTGATCGGGTTTATTTTGGGTGTGGCATGGCTTGTAAATAACGGATAATGAAAAAGCAAGAGCAGCAGCTTCGGGCTTATATTTTGAAAACTTTACCTGCGGGCGAGGCAGATGAAATCATAACAGTCTTTTCTTTGGAAAGAGGTAAGATGCGTTTATCCGCCAGTGGTGTCCGTAAGATTACTAGTAAACTCCGGCATGCCTTGGTGGCGCCTTCAGAGTCCAGCTTGCGTGTCGTGGAGGGCAATGTCTTTGCCAAAGTTATTGGCGCGAGTGTGATTAACCGAGTTGATTTACCGCTCACACAAGATGAATTGACTCCTTGGTATTGGCTAGTGGAAATTGTTTCTCAGGGCATGGTAGATGATCATCCAAATACTTCTGTGTATGAATTGTTTGGGTTGGTGCTGCAGTTGCTGTCTTCTTTGGGGCAGAAGCCCGCTGGATTTTCTTGGTTTTTATGTTGTTGGATTACTTTAAGATGGCTGGAGGCCAATGGTTGGAGGCTGACTTTGCCAGATGTATCAAGTGGGTGGAGAATGAGCGATGGAGGGTTTGTTGTCTCTGATAATTTGTCAAAAAAGCTGATCCCGGAAAATATCAGTGCTGTGATTTTAAAGATCTCTCAATTAAAGATAGATGAATTAGAGAATAGTTTTTTGGGTACAGATGAAGAGCATGCTAAACGTGCACATGTGGTTTTGGCAGATGTGGCGACTTTTTATACTGATAGGAAATGGAAAACCGTTCCTTCCTAAAAATAATTTAATGTTATACTAATTTTATATGGAAGAAATTCGGCAGGATTTTGTACCAGAAGCTACCCTAGACGCCACGACTCAAGCAAAGTTGGGGGCGGGCTCTCTTGGTGGTGGTAAAAAATGGTGGGTGATTTTTGGTGCTGTATTTACTATTCTTTGTTTAGTTGCTGGATGGCTTTTTTTCTACGGCGGAAAAAAGGGCGACCCTATTTTGGAGGTAAATATTGGTGGTGTGTCGGAGTTGCCCAGCAACGGAGAAGTGGCTCTGCAGTTTGGTTTGGCAAATAAGGACTCTAGGGTTTTTCAAGATATTTCAGCTGAAGTGGTGTATCCTTCTGGTCTGGCTTATGTTTCTAGTGTGCCACAAGGTCAAGATTTGAGTGGTAAAAATTTTTCTTTCCCTGATTTATCATCAGGACAAAATGCCACCGTACTTTTGCGTTTGCGTGTGCAAGCCAATGTAGGGGATACAAAACAGTTGAGGGCGATTATTCGTTACAAGGTGGCTGGTGAGAGTGCTGTTTTTGTGAAAGATTATGTGCAATCTTGGTCTGTAGTGGGGCGAGGGGTGGAATTACAAATTCAGGGACCTAGTAATCCTGGTAGTGGAGATTTGGTGACCTATACTTTGACTTATGAAAATACTTCAGATGAAGCCCTGGACGGAGTAAAGATTAATTTAGAATATCCTTCTGGCTTTGAAATAGGGCAGACCAATCCACCTACAAATGGTGGTAGCAATACTTGGCTTGTTCCTCGTTTGGAATCCAAACAAAAAGGCTCTATTAGTATAGTTGGTTCTTTTTCTGGAGCAGTAGATTTGCAAGGTAGTTTGAAAATGACTTTGAGTGTGCTGACAAAAGATGGTGGTTATGGTGTGCAGGCGGATACTAGTTTTCCGGTGGCTATTGCCAAGCGCCCACTCACTGCTTCTTTGGAGTTTTTGGATACTAGTAAGCAAGTAGTGGGTGCTGGGGAAAGGATCAATTATATTGTTAAATATCAAAATAACGGATCTGTCCCGGTGCGTAATGCAAAAGTGCTTTTGAAAGTAGATAGTAGATCTGTGGATTGGGGTGAGGCCAGAGCTGAGGGTGCTCAAATAAGCCAGGGCTTAATCACTTGGTCTTCAGCTACTACTGACAGCTTGAATGTTTTAAGTCCTGGAGACTCCGGCTCTTTTCAGGTTGATCTGAAGTTGCTAGACCCGGCTGCAAAGGACAGTACAAAAAATTTGAGCATCAGCTCTACTGTCTCGATTACTTCGGATGAATTTTCTTTGCCTATACAGGGCAACACTTTGGTGAGTAAAATCAGAACTCGCCCAACTTTGCTTTCTGGTATAAAGTATATTAGTGGGAGTTTGCCGCCTAGAGTTGGTCAAGAGACTTTTTATGAGATTGCTTTGGGTGTAAAAAATACCAGTAATGACCTTGGCGGTGTTTCTGTCTCAGCCAGACTTCCTTTTGGTGGTGGAAGTTTGGTGAAGGGGTCTCTTCCTAGTGGTGTGAGTTTGGACAAAACTGGTTCCAAAATTTTGTGGGATAT
Organism: uncultured Candidatus Saccharibacteria bacterium; assembly: GCA_964524915.1. GTDB lineage: Bacteria > Patescibacteriota > Doudnabacteria > UBA920 > UBA920 > CAZGEB01. The sequence goes on along the minus strand of CAZGEB010000008.1, from coordinate 1,766 downwards.
TCCTCTTTTGCCTGCTTATACTGGCATATTTTCGCCAACAAAAACTGTTTCTTTTCAAGTGCGGGTGGTACCGACATTAGCTCAAGTAGGTGAAAGTTTGGATGTGTTGTCAGATTTACTTTTGTCTGGCCAGGATAGTTTTGTGGGGCAAGCTGTGACTGCGAAATCTTTGGATTTAACTTCCGACAAAGCATCTGGCTCTGGAAATGGCAGGGTAGTGAAATAAAATATTTTAGAAATCTAAAAGGCGCACAAGAGCGCCTTTTGATTTTTCGTTTATTAAATTATTACGAAAACTTTTTATTCTTTACTGTCAGCAGAGGGGCCATAGATAGAAGGCACTGCTCCTCCCATAGGTCGAATATAAGTAGAGAGCTGTCCTCTGTGATGAATTAGGTCTAGTAAAAGTGCCCAGGCCATTTTGCCTTTTGTTGTGGTCCACTCACCTTCTCCTGTCATAGAGGCTTCACTTGCCCAGTCTTCTTCGGTCATAGTCTTGGCCATGTCAACTGATTGTTTCATCGAGTTTTCAAACATGGTATTCGCCTCCTCTAGGGTTTTCGGGGCTGCTTTGTAGGCTTCCATAAAATCAATTTTTCCAGTCTTTAGGAATACCGGAAAAGTAGAAGCTTCTACAGCCATAGTGACAACCAACTCCATAGCTGTTTTGGCTTTGCTGTCCCCTGGGTGCCTATAGCTTAACTGATCTTGTGGAAGGGCGGAGAAAACCCTGACAAATCTAGGTATTTCGTCTAGAGTTGTTTCTGCGAAAAATGATTGTTCTGTCATATTTTTCTTATTTTAATGTCTATAATTTAAAGATATCAAAATAAACTTTCTTTGTCCAAGATTTCTTTGAGCTCTTGTGTATTGTTGGCTTTGTAGAGTTTTTCACGTAAGTTACCAGATTCTGGAAATCCGGTGGCGTAGATTTTGATAAATCTCTTAAAAACCTCAAAAGGTTTTATGCCGGTAAATTCTTTTTCAAAAAGCTCTGCATGGTGGAGCAGGAGGGAGAGGCGAGACTGTGAGCTATGAGCCGTGAGCCGTGAGGAAAACAGCCAGGGGTTTTGGAAAATGGCGCGGCCGAGCATTACACCGTCGCATCCGGTTTCTGTGATTTTTTGTTTGGCGTCTACTAAATCCACCACATCACCATTGCCGATAACTAGCGGGCGATTATCTTCTTCGGTATTCTCGTGAATAAATTTTACGATTCTTGGCATGATTTCCCAGTGGGCCGGGACTTTGCTCATTTCTTTTCTGGTGCGAAGGTGTACGGAGATTGCGGAAGGTTCTGCTTCTAGTAAAGCACCAATCCAATTTTCCCAGTCAATTTTCGTATCACCAATTCGGATTTTCACTGACACGGGCAAGGTCCCAGCTCCTTCTTTGGTTGCTAAAATGATTTCTTTGGCAAGTTTTGGGGTTTTGAAAAGTGCTGCGCATGATCCGCCTTTGGTGATATTTTTATCAGGGCAGCCCATGTTGATATCTATACCATCAAAATTCATGGTTTGAATTAATTTGGCTGTTTCTGTGAATTTATCTGGATGGGCGCCGAATATTTGTGCGACTATGGGTTTTTCGTTTTCTTGAAATTTCAAATGATGGAGTAGTCTTTTTCTGCCTTGCTCGCTGCATAGTCCATCCGTGGAAACAAATTCAGTAAAAAATACATGCGGCTTGCCGCATTCAGTAATTATTTGTCTAAAGGCCGCATCTGTCACATCGTACATCGGCGCCAGTATAAAAAACGGCTTAGG
>CAZGEB010000007.1:25555-27668 GCA_964524915.1 uncultured Candidatus Saccharibacteria bacterium | reverse complement strand
TCCTTCCTCATTTCCACTTCTGCTTTTTGCAGGGCGGAAATGATATCACCTAGGTCACCCTCCATAATTTCATTTATCTGTGAAAAATTTTGGTTAATGCGATGGTCAGTTACACGGTCCTGAGGAAAATTGTAGGTACGGATTTTCTCTGATCTATCCCCAGTACCGATCTGTGCCCGCTTACTATCGCGAAGTTTTGTGTCTTCAATCTCACGGAAATGCGCAGCTACTCTAGCGCGAATCACCGCTAGAGCTTTTTCTTTATTTTGAGCCTGACTTCTTTCGTCCTGACACTGAGCAGTTATACCAGTGGGGAGGTGAGTAATGCGAATCGCCGAATAAGTAGTGTTCACACTCTGACCTCCATGACCACTTGAAGTCGTGGCTTCTATATTTAAATCTTTAGGGTCTATGCGAAAATCTTTTTCTTCTATTTCCGGCATCACAGCCACAGTCACAGTAGAAGTGTGCACACGGCCCTGTTTTTCTGTTTCAGGCACCCTCTGCACTCTATGCACACCGGACTCAAATTTCATGGTACCAAAAGCTCCGTAGCCCTTCTCGTCCACTTTCCCAGAGATTTCTGCGATCACTTCTTTGAACCCACCCGCATCACTTTTTGAGCTAGAAACCACCTTTAGTTTCAAATTTCTATCTTCCAAAAACTTTCCATAAGCACGAAGCAGTTCTGCTGCAAAAAGTGAGGCCTCATCGCCACCGGCCCCTGCGCGAATTTCCAAAATACAATTATTGCCATCTCTTTCATCGCGGGGGACCAGCAGCTCTGTAATTTCATCTTCCAATTTCAAAATTTCTGATTCTAAAGTTTTAATATCTTGTCTAGCCACTTCTCGCAACTCCTCATCTGGTTGTTCCAAAAGCTCAAAATTTCCCCGCATTTCGTTTTGAAGTTTTTGAAGTCTCTCTGCGCGCTCTACCACAGGCAAAAGTTGACTTTGTCTTTTACCAAAATTAATCAAATCTTCATTACTAAGACCACTCACGACGAGTTTTTCAGAAAGCTCTCTGTACTCTTCTAAAACTTTTTGTATTTTTGGATTCATAAAAATATCTTTGCGGTTTTAAAATTAATCTAACTTATCAATTTTCACAACACCGACAAAGTTCAATAACTTTTGCCAGCTCTGAACCAAAGATTCCCTGCGCGCTTCTAAATTTTCCCAAAATTCAACATCTCGGTACAAATCTTTTTCAGGATCCAAACTCAAAACCCTTTCGAATTCCTTAGCCTGCTCACCCCACTTATCAGCCCACCCCCGAAATTCATATAATGCTGCATAACGACTACGCAACCCCAAAAACTTATTTCTATCATCTTCGGTTGCTTTACCAGTACAAACCAACTTTTCGTAGTTCTCACAAACAATTTCCACCATAGCCTCAGCAACTCTTGGATCGCCGCCAAGAAAATATTTCTCCAATAATTCCACACACTTTCTCAAAACAGGAAATTGCTCTGATGGTTTTGGCAGCTCCTCCAAAAAACCCCTGAAGCCATCATGTTTTTCAAACAAACCACCATCATGCTTAATTCCACCTTCTCTCATATGCACTTATTTAATCTGTCAACAAATAGCCTAAATATTATTTGAGCCAACTTTGAAAACACAAAATCCAGCCATACTTACGGCTGGATTTTTTAAAGTTATCTAAATCTAACAAATGTACTACAAAAGAAAACGTTCAGCCGTTTAGGAAAAAACCGCCACTAAGCCTTCTTCTTGTCGTCTTTCTTGTCCTTGCCCACAACCTGCTTCACCTTCACAGCTTTTTGTCCACGCATAGCAGCCTTGACTTGAGTGTGGGTGAGTCCAGTAGTTTTTCTCACAGCTTTTGGCTTAGCTGTTGCCTCGTCTTTCTTCAAAGCCTGCTTCTTGCGGAATTTATCTACGCGGCCCAAAGTGTCCACCAAGTTTGTTTTGCCAGTATAAAAAGGATGGCAGGAACTGCAAATTTCAGTCCTGATTTCTTTCAAAGTAGACCCAGTGGTCCAAGTAGCACCACAAGCACAAGTTACCTTGGCATCTGTATAATATTGAGGATGTATATTTGGCTTCATAAAATAAAAATAAGATAAGACTTGAGAAATGAG
>CAZGEB010000007.1:20652-25455 GCA_964524915.1 uncultured Candidatus Saccharibacteria bacterium | reverse complement strand
AGACTTGAGAAATGAGTCGGCAATCACCTCAGTGACTTTTTGGCTCAATTCTCACCCCTCATTTCTCATTACTATGTCTAATCATACCCTCTCTTGCACTGTTTCGTCAAGTTATGGTAAAATTGCAAATGTCAGTTAGGCGTCGTCGCGTTCAACTCGCAACTCGCAATTTCTAACTCGCAAACTCGTATTTTCAACAATTAACCCTCACACTCCAAATTTATCCTCCCCGACGCGGCGTCTGGGCAAGGAGTGGCGGAAAAGGATAAAACAAGCAAATTATGAAGCAACTTACACTTTTAGAGCTACTGCAAAGCGGAGCTCACTTTGGTCACAAGACCTCAAAATGGCACCCTAAAATGAAGCCTTATATCTACGGAACTCGTGGGGGAGTGCACATTTTGGATCTAGAAAAAACTCGTGAAGGACTAGAAAAAGCCGGCAAAGCAGCCGCAGATATCGCCTCCATGGGCGGCACCATACTTTTTGTGGGCACAAAAAAGCAATCTCGCGAAATCGTTCAAAAAGCAGCGGAAAGCTGTGGCATGCCTTTTGTGGTTACTCGTTGGCTCGGTGGCACATTTACCAATTTCAGAACTATCCAAAAAACCATCAAGAGGATGGAAAAGCTCCGAAACGACCAAGCTTCACCAGATTTCAATACTCGTTTTACCAAAAAAGAAAGGCTTTTGATTGAAAGAGAAGTCGCAAAGATGAGCAGACTGCTGGCTGGTATTCAAAACATGAGAAAGCTGCCTGATGCTGTTTTTGTGGCTAGCGTACACCATGACTCCATCGCAGTAGAAGAGGCCAAAAAGAGTCGCGTGAAAGTCATCGGTGTGGCAGATAGCAACACCGACCCTAAGAAAATCGATGTCCTTATCCCTTCCAATGACGATGCAGTCAACGCTATAGAAATCGTAGCCAAATTCCTAGCAGAATCTATCAACGAAGGAAAATCTCGTTACGGATCAGAGCAAACCACAAATGCAGTTGCAGTAGATGTCTCTGACACAGAAGAAAAGAAATGACCATGACTGGAAAAAGGATTGTCGCACATGAGACAAGCGATGGTTTTCGAGAAGCCTTAACCGGCTGGGGTATTAGATACTCCTGCAAAAAATGCAATTCGTATTTACCAAACGGCGGGACTTGTCCTACTTGTGCCAACAATATGGGGTTTGAGGGCTCAGAAGCTAGAGTAAATTCAAGCAGGGTCAAACTTGGTGACTGGACCGCTGAAAGGTCAAACAACACAAACTCGTAATAAACTTTTTTAGATAAACAACTTGTACTATGTCCACAACAGCAGAGATAAGCAAAGGATTCTCAAAAAAGGTCACTGGGGATTTCTTAGAGATAAACGAAGAAACCGAGCGCATATACGGCTTTGAAACTGGACAAGTCCATAAAGTTTCCAGCATAATCATCGATTCACTCTTGCGACATAATGGCATAGCCGAAGACAACGAAACCGTGAATCTTTCCGAGGTTAAGATTTTAGAAATTCTTGGTACATATGTCAAAATATCTTTAATAGATACAACAGGAAAAGCTGTCTATAAAAGCGTAACCGTTGAAGCAGCAACATTCAATAGTTATAAAACTCAATAAAATAATAAAATTATGATCACAACAGAACTCATCAAGCAACTTAGGGAAATGACAGGGGCAGGACTTTTGGATGCGAAAAAAGCCCTAGAGGAAGCAAATGGCGACATAGACCAGGCTGTAGATATCTTGAGAAAATCTGGAGCTATCAAGCTTGCCAAAAAATCTGAACGTGCCACCAAAGAAGGTGTGGTAAGCTCTTATGTACACGGCGGAAAAATCGGTGTCATCGTAGAAGTAAATTGCGAAACTGACTTTGTCTCCAGGACAGAAGATTTTCAAACCCTGGCTCGCGACATTGCTATGCACATAGCTGCAGCAGCCCCTCTTTGTGTATCCCCAGATCAATTACCAAGCGACGTTTTAGACAGAGAAAAAGCAGTCTATGCAGAACAAGTAGTAGGGAAGCCACAAGAGATGATAGAAAAAATCGTAGAAGGCAAAATGCAAAAGTTTTACGAAGACAACTGTTTGCTTAGTCAGTCTTTTGTAAAAAATCCTGATATCAAAATTTCAGAATTGATTAATGAAGCCGTCACCAAGCTTGGAGAAAATATCCAAGTCAAACGCTTCTCCAGATTTGTCTTGGGTGGAGAATAAAATAATTTAAGATTTGTGATTATAGATTTATAAATCACTTTTCGCACTCTGTCATCCCGACCAAAGTCCAGCGCTTTGGGTGGACGAAGTGGAGGGATCCCTCCACTCGCGGACTCGGTCGGAATGACACACCCTGCCGAGATAGCTCAGTTGGTAGAGCACATCCATGGTAAGGATGAGGTCTCGGGTTCGATCCCCGATCTCGGCTCCAGAGCTTAATTTAACGGACACCGTCAGAGGGTGCCCGTTTTTTTACCAAAAGTTGTTATAATAAATACTGAATTTGATCATAAGTGAAATAGAAATGAACATACTCACAGCAAACAGTAAAGAATTTTTTGATTTCCAGATAAATTTTGCGAGGCAAATGCAAAGAGTTACTCACGAAAGCTTAAATTTTTGCCTATTCAACTACACAAACATATACAGGCGTTTTGGACTAGAAGATAAACCAAGGAATGAAAATAATCCCATATGGAAAAGGTTTGTCAGTGAGTCAGACACCCATAAAGACCTGGGCTCTGTAGCTCTATCAATACGCCAAGAGTACGAAAACAAAAAAAGCCCAAAAGAAGGGGGTGTCTGTTTCAGCTATGAATACAACACGGACACGAAAACAGTTCGTCTCCATTTCTCAAACAAAGACCAAGAGGGTGGGGGGCCACTAAACGAAAATAAAATCCCGCGGCGCTTAGATGAACTAAAACAAATGTTTAATGCAATAAAGATCTCACACCCTGAAGCCGAGAAAGTAGCTGGCTCATCTTGGTTGTACAATTTAAATAGTTATCGTCGCCTGTTCCCAATAGAATACACAAAACAACTAACAAAAAACCCGAGCGGGTTTAACGGTATGGGCATATGGGGACAGTTTACTGACAAGAGCGGTAATTTTAAAATAGAAATGGCCGAAGAATTCATGGGCAAAGTCATGCTAGCTCAATCAAAAGAAGAAATTATTGAATGCTTTCCTTTTATGAGATACGACGCTGGATGTGACATATCATATTTTTACGAACACCTGGGCCTAAAACAATAAACAAAAGAATATAACAACCAAAGGTTATATTTTTTATATATTTGACTAAAATATAGGTATATGGTATAATATATACATATGTCAAATGACGATCAGGTACAAATAGGCAAGCTAGACGCCAGCGATGAAATATCGCGTATTTTAGGCATGATAAATACCAAAGACGATCAATCTACCACACCAGCTCAGGCAGTTCAACCTGTGGATAAATCTACACCACAAGGGCCAATTGAGGTAGAGGTCTCGGATGTCTCTACACACAACCAAACCGAAACCACCCACAAAGCAGTTGACTGGCCCAGTATCCCAGAAGAACTAGCCTCTAGTATTTACCAGCCAGAGGAAGAGGAAACATACAGTCCAAGCAAAGCTGCTATCAAAAAGGTGAGCGGGATTGCTTTTGCTGTTTTGCCATACATATTGATCTTTGCAGTTGGGGTAGGAATATACTACTTCTTTTTTGCTGACTCAAGTATAAAATGGCATTTACCATTTACCCAAAAAACTACACAGACACCAGAACAAGTAGCTGCCGAGACAATCGCCAAAAATCTCAAGTCCGCACAAAGTGATCAAAAAGGTGAGTATGAGGCATGGATCAAACAATTTTTCTTCACAGTTACAGATCAAACACGTTTGGAGATGGATACAGTCACCCCAAATGGTTTTACTAATTTTGAAAATTTCCTTTTGGGTCTAAACCCCAAAACTAGAGATGCTAATGCAAATGGAAAAATAGACGCCCTAGATGTCCTTGCAGGACAAAACCCTGAAACAGGCAAAGAGCTTTCTGATAGTCAAAAAGACGCTATAGCAAAATATTTCAACACCAAAGAAATATTAAAAAGACTCAACCAAAGCTCCTCTAGACAAGTGCCAGCAAAAGGTGTAACTATTCGCACATTTTTTAATAAAGAGGCTTTGGCAAGTGAAGGCGGTAGAGTGGCGGGAGCGTCTACAAATTCTCCATCTGCAAACCAAAGCATTACCGCAGCATCGGGTAAATACAAGATCAATTTAAACACTCCAGGAAGACTGGAAATACCCAGCATTGAAGTAAATGTACCGATCATTTGGACCAACAATCCAGCAGATTTTGATGAGGATTTGAAAAAAGGCGTGGTGCACCATCCAGACACACCGCTTCCGGGAGATATTGGCACGGCTTACATAGCTGGACACTCCACCAATTACCAGTGGATCAAAGCAGATTTCAACAAGGTCTTTGCGAGGATCAATGAACTCAACCCTGGGGCGACTTTCAAAATTACCGTGGTAAACGCGGAAGGCAAAAATATCAAAATGTACTATAGTGTAGATAAAACTCAAATTTTTGAAGCAAATGATCAAGCGCAATTTGTAAATTTTGCAGACTCCAGAGTCGCACTTTCTACTTGCTGGCCAATAGGCAGCCTCAAGCAACGCATGGTTACCTATGCCAAACTCACAAAAGTAGAAGAAATGTAAATTTTGAATTTAATAATATCGTTATTTAAATAACCACAAAATCTATGAGTGAAACTATAAGACTAGGTTTAACAGACACTGAAACA
>CAZGEB010000007.1:0-20552 GCA_964524915.1 uncultured Candidatus Saccharibacteria bacterium | reverse complement strand
AAAAGTACATCAATTTTCCAATTTTGCGATATTAGTAGAAACCAACCACATAGACAACAAAAAAATGTTGCCGATAGCGAAAAAGCTACCAAACAAAACAGCCGAGATAAATACCAGAATTTATACCAAACCAGTAGATATTCCCGCAGACACCTTGGTATTATCAGCAAGTTTTTCAGGATCACCAAGACCAAACGAGTTATGGGAAGAAACACCCGGTAATTCTGTAGAAAAAGGAGCGAGGCGGGATGGGGAACAAGTCTTAAGGAGTGAGGTTTTACGCCGAGTGCCAGGCGCTGATAAATTACCCAATACCACGGATGCAATACTCAATGCCACTGTGAGAAAACAATCTGAACAAAGAAAAATTCCAGTCACGGTCAAAATAGACGTGAATATAAAATGGAACAATAAACTACAAGCATCGCCACTCCCAAGCGAACACGAACAAAATACTATCTATTTTAAGGCAGAAAGAACGACAGACGGGCAGGGCAGGGCAAGATATAAAATCATAGAAATTGGGACCCAAGAACCACTAGAAAAAAAGGAAGTGAGCTTGCCAGAAGTTAAAAATAATGAACAGTTTCTGGAAGCAGTAAATGCCATAGCGATAGAAGAAGTAATAAAGAGACAACCGAGTAACGCCATAGCCAAAAGAATAAAAGAGTCAACTCTTTAATTCTCCGATATTAGATAACTTTGTTTGACAAAGTTTATAGATAGCATATAATTTGCTGATAGCTAATTTTAGCTATCAGCTTATTTATTACGGCACAAAATTTAAATTACAGCAAATCCAAATCTATGAAAAAGCTCATTTTATCAGCTCTTGCTTTGGCAACAATTTTAACGCCTCAAACCAGCCAAGCAGCAAACAGTTTGTCTTTGTCTCACAAAGTATTTGGCGGAGAAGGTTTGGAAATAACCAAAATTGCTAAATCCGAAAACTTTTCCTACAAACTCTATATCCAAAACACAAGCACGACCGCAAGCTCAAAAGAAACTCTGGAGTTTGATTTGTCTGGCGTGCTGCCCTTGGCAGACATAGTAGATACTGGAGGCGGAGTTTTAAGTGGACAAATTTTGAAATTTGAAATTGGAAGCCTAGCGCCTCAAGCAAGCACAGAAAAAGTCGTAAAGCTTAAAACAAAAAACGCCCTGCCAAACTATCAGTACATTATCCAAACGCACTTCGGCAACACTCTAAATCTTTCTATAGAACCAGACGGCGGTGCCGCTCACAAAGCCACTCCAAAAACTGGTGGACTGGACACACTGCCACTCGTATTTGGATTTTCTGGAATGGGAATATACTTTGTCATTAAAAAATTAAAGTTTGTTTAGAAGATCCAATACGCCCCACGAGTCCCTATACACAATCAATAAAACTGCTGCAAAATAGATTTTATAGGGGCTCAAAGTTGTGGAATTTTCTTTGAATTTAAAGGTCAATTTGACAAAGAATGCTTTTGCATTTAAGCTAATAAGTCCACAAACAAAAACATCAACTAAAATAAAAAAGGTTGGTGTTTTTATTTGCTAATCTAACTATTTCGCACTTATGGATAACCAATTCTTGCAAGAACTTTTGGATGCGGTACAAGCCCAAGGCGGGGGACTAGTTTTGAAACAAGGTGATACACCGCAGGCAGTAGTCATGTCCGTACCAAAGTACCAAGAACTCCTAGCTGCCAGCAAGAAACCAGCAGGCGGACAAAGTGACACCCAGCAAGCAGGACAAACGCTAAAGTTTAAAATTTTGATCACTGGTGGTGCAGGATATATTGGATCTCACCTGGCTCATGAATTAATCGCCAGAGGTCATCAGGTTTGGGTTTATGACAACTTAAGCAGCGGACAAGAAGCACAAGTACCAAAAGAAGCGATTTTGATAAAAGGAGATGTGAGAGACAAAGCCTTGCTGCTCCAAAGCTTGAAAGATAATGACATTCAAACTATAGTCCATCTAGCAAGTCTAGTTGAGGTAGAAGAATCCACACAAAAACCAGGAGAATATTTAGACGTAAACACCCAAGGCACTATTACAGTACTTGCAGCAGCAAAAGAAGCTGGGGTGTCTAAATTTATTTTCTCTTCTACCGCAGCAGTCTATGGGAATGAGTCTCCTGGCCTGATCAAAGAAACAGACCCAACCGCACCCGTAGATCCTTATGGTACTAGCAAACTTTTGTCTGAACAAATCATAGCCTACTATGCGGAGTTTTTGGGGATCAAAACCACCATTTTAAGATTCTTTAATGTTTGTGGCACTGCCAAAGAATGGGGGATCAAAGACGCTCACGCCTCGCATCTCATCCCCACAGTACTTGAAGTCGCTAGTGGTAAAAAAGAGAAGATTGTAATTTTTGGCACAGACTATGCTACTTCAGACGGAACAGCTGTCAGAGACTACGTGCACGTCAAAGACATAGCTTTGGCACACGTGCTGTGTATAGAAAAGTTTACAGAAAAAAAGTTTCGGGTTTATAATGTAGGTACAGGCAAAGGCTACTCAGTAAAAGAAATTATCAATGCCGCATCAGAAATCACGGGCAGGATGATCCCTATGGAAATCGGACCTAGGAGAGCAGGGGACGCCATGTCTACTGTGGCAGACGCCAGTTTGATAAAACAAGAACTAGGCTTTGTTCCAGAAAATAGTAGTCTGGAAAATATTATAAAAAGTAGCTGGGAATAAAAAAATTAACTTTCATAAGATGAACAGAAAACCAAAGACTGAGATAACCGAAGAACGACTTGAGGAGATACTACAAATAATAGAGGATGTGGATCCACTTACAATTCCAGAAGTAAACCAGGCACAAGAAGAATTAAAAAAAGGAAAGAAAAAAAAATTAGCTAGGGGAATGCCCAACTGGGGTGTAGATGGAAACGCCCTAAAAAGAAAAAGAAAAGCTGGGCAACCTTGAAAACAAATTATTAAACTAATCAAATAAACTCTAGCCGCTGCCGCGGCTTTTTCTTTTATGGTATAATGAAAATATGCAAAAATTATCTATAATTATTCCCGCATATAACGAAGAACACCGGATTACAGGCACCCTAGAATCATTAAATCAATATTTACAAAAACAACCCTACGATTATGAAATACTTGTAGTCGTTGACGGAGCCAAGGACAAGACCGCAGAGGTTGTTTCAGAAATTTCTAGTAAAATTGCCAAATTGAGACTGATCGCCAATACACAAAATCACGGCAAAGGATTTGTAGTCAAACAGGGGATGCTTGAGGCAACTGGGGATGCCAGACTTTTCATGGACGCCGACAATTCAACTTCCATTGATCAAGTAGAAGCCATGCTGAAACATTTGGCCGCTGGATACGATATAATTATAGGATCCATAGAAGTAGAAGGCGCGCAAATAAACGAAAAAGCGCAATGGTACAGAAGATTTTTGGGCCACTGGTCCAAATATTTGATCCGCATAGTGGCAGGGCTTTGGAATATTCACGACACACAAAGAGGCTTTAAACTTTTTACCGAAAAAGCAGCCAAAGAAGTTTTCTCCAAAGCCACAATAGAAAGATTTGGCTTTGACATAGAAATATTGGCCATCGCGAATCATAAGGGTTTGAAAATCAAAGAAGTGCCAGTAGTATGGAACAACGCCGGAGAATCCACCGTAACGTTTGGAAGCTATTTCAAAGTTTTAATGGATTTGTTTAGAGTAAGACTGAACCTCTGGCGAGGAAAATATAGATAAAAGAATATTTAGAAGAACATTGGCTGATAAAAAAGAAAGGGGGCGGCATGACACGTTTTTTTAAGATTTTTGTTTTCATATTGTTATTCACAATCACCATCCCCACAAAAGCACTGGCTTTCGGTGAGGATTTTGCAAACTTAAAATATATTGTTCACACCAAAAATCAAATAAGTGATGAACTGGCATCTGGTAAATTTAAACAGATTTTTCAAAATAAGGATTTGGGTAATTGGTATGAAACAAATGGAATTTCTCAATTACAGCTCTTTGATATTCTAAAGGACAACATCATCACACTAGAACCAGAAAATAAAATTACCACCAGCGGAATTGTGATTAGTCAATTGATTAATTACAATGACCCCTGGTTTACAAACAACCCAGAAAACACCGACAAACAATGGGCTTTGCCGGCAGCTACTTTTACAGACGCTTGGAAAAAAACTACCGGGGAAAAAGACGTGGTCGTGGCCATTATAGACACTGGCATAGACATCAAGCATGAGGATCTAATCAATGCAAATTTTGTTAGTGGATTTGACGTAGAAAATAATAAAATCATTATCGGCGACCAAAATGTTGACGATAACGGCCACGGAACTCTGATAGCTGGCGTTATAGCAGCCACAGCAGGGAATAGCAAAGGCATAGCTGGAGCAGCTCCGGGAGTGTCTATCATGCCTATAAAGGCCTTGGATAGTGAAGGCAATGGAACATCTGCTAGCGTTTCTTCAGCTATAGTATGGGCAGCAGACAACGGAGCCAGTGTAATCAATCTGTCCTTGGGAGGGATTGGCTTTTCTCATGATACTATTTTAGCCAACAGTGTAGAATATGCTTACAGAAAAGGCGTAGTGGTAGTTTCGGCCGCTGGTAATGATGCCGCTAAAAATGGCGGTAGCCTAGACACCAATCCAGTATTCCCAATTTGTAATGATAATGGCGAAAATATGGTTCTGGGCGTGACAGCAGTAGACTCAAAAAATATCAAACCAGAATTTGCAAACTTTGGAAAGGCTTGCGTGGATGTATCATCTCCAGGCAGAAGAATCATCTCCACCATCAATCACGATCCAGTGACAGGATCCTATTCACCAAATTCTTACGCCTTTGCTTCTGGAACCAGCTTGGCCGTGCCTTTTGTGTCTAGCCAGGCCGCACTTTTAAAATCCCTATACAGAGATGCCAGCCCAAGACAAATCATGGATAGGATCACCAGCACAGCCAAAAAAATAGACGCGCTAAATTTGTCACAGTGCGCAGGATTTCCTTGTGACGGACTTATCGGAGCAGGCCTCATTCAAGTCGCCGGCAGTATGGAAACACCAATCCTGCCAAAATTCACAGAAGGAGATCTGATTAGAACAGAAAGTAATGCTCTATATGTAATCAATGGGGGAAAGAGAAGGTTGGTCATCCCTCTAGTGTTTGAACAAAGATTTAGAAACAAATCAATCATACCTGCAAACTCTAATGATTTAAGTAATTTCGCAGAAGGCGCCCCAATGGAACCCCTGGATGGAACGCTGATTCAAAAAGATGGGGAACCAACTGTATATTACATGGAAAAGGGGGTAAGGTTGCCCGTGACTTATCAGATATTTATACAAAGAAATTTTCAGTTCACACAAGTTAAAAAAATAGAACCAACTTATGTAAACTCTTGGCTATTGGGAAATTTTCTCACACCTAAAGAAGGCACGCTAGTTAAAGGATCAGCTCAAACTGTATACTGGACAGTTGGAGGAAGCCTGCATCCGATAAATTATAATTTTTGGAAGAGTATGGGGCTTTCTATATTTCCAATTATGCGCATTAGCGAACAAGACTTGAAGGGACAGCCAAAAGGTGAAGCCTATATAAAATAATCTAAACGAGACCTCTTAAAAAGATAAATCACAAACATGAAAAAGAATAGCATTCTCATCTCAATACTCTGTACAATCACGCTCTCAGTATTAACCCCAACCCAACAAGCGAAAGCGGCTATAGCTATCAACCAAGGATTTAATCCAAGCGTCTTAATAGCAGATACGGTATTTACAGACACCAAAACCTTTGGAGGTAGTGCGGGCATACAAAAATTCTTAGAAAAAAAGGGGAGTATCCTGGCAAATACTTCTCCAGATTTTTTGGTGAAATTAAGAGAGCCTGGATTTGCTGACCTCAAGACAAAGCTAGAAGATCCCAATCCAAACTTGGGCAGACTCAGGACAGCAGCTGAATTAATCTGGGACGCTGGCATCCAAAGTGGTATTAATCCACAAGTTATATTGGTCACCCTACAAAAAGAACAAGGGTTGATTACAAACGATCCAAAAGATAAAACGCAAAGAGCCCTAGATTATGCCCTAGGGTTTGGCTGTCCAGACAATCAAGCCTGTAATCAAATCTTGGCTGGATTTTATTTTCAACTTTTTGGAGCAGTGGACAGCGACGGGGAAAGATATCTGGGGGCCGCAAAATCTCTCATGCGAGGATTCAATATACCAGCAGGTCAGGCAGTAATCTCGCTGGGTGGAAAACAGGGTAGAGTGGGAGAAGTTTTTGAGTTTGGCAACACCACAGACCCATACGGAGTACCCTCAACCCAACAAGTTTTAATCTCCAATAGAGCGACGGCTGCGCTTTACCGATACACGCCGCATGTGTTTAATGGTAATTACAATTTTTGGAAATACTTCAATGAATGGTTCAGGTATCCGAACGGAACTATCATGCAAGTTTCTGGAGACACTAACAAGTACATTATTCAAAATGGATCTAGATTTCTTTTACCAAATTTTGTAGCTCAAGCTCGCGGCCTAGACACTACTCAAACTGTTACTGTTTCGCTCACAGAGGTAGAAAGCTATCCATCAGAAAAAAATCCTCTAGGCCCAGCAAACGACACCATTATCAATATAATTGGGGACACATCTTCACCTAAATACGTTTTCATAGACAACATAAAGCACCCAGCCTCTGAATTTGTCATCAAACAAAGAAAGCTAGACCCGAGTAAGTCAATCTCCATCACACCAGAGGAGTCAGCACTATTTTCAGCAGGAGACCAGCTGACGCCAAGCGAAGGAACTATCCTAAGGGGCAACACTGACCAAACTGTATACAAAGTAGTAGATGGGAAATTAAAGGCTTTTAGCAATTTTACTTTCAAACAACATAAAATAACCAGTCGGCAAATTTCCAACATACCAGATACCGAAATATCTTCTTACACTAAAGATGGTTTCGTGGCACCTTTGGACGGCAGTATAATCAAATCTGAAAAATCTGCGGAAGTATATGAAATCAAAGATGGTAAAAAGCTAGCCTTTTCCGGAGAAATATTTAAAAATAGGGGAATAGCAGCAAAAAACATTGCTGTACTATCTAGCGAAGAAGTAAATGGTATTACCACTGGCGCAGCATCACCCACACCAAAGGAAGCAACTTTCTACCAGGTCAAAGAGACCGGGGAGCAATACTTCTTTAAAGGCGGGGAAACACACCACCTGCTTCCACTGGTTATCAAGCAGCAGAAAATTACTCCTGATTTCACCTTCTCCCAAAATGAACACAGCTCTTGGAAAAAAGGGGTGGCGGTTTCTCCCAAAGAGGGGAGTATCCTCAAGGGCGATAAAGACTCTACGGTCTACATAGTGAGCGGCAAAAAACTAAAGCCCCTTACAGCCCAGGCATATAAAAATCGAAAGATCACCGCAAAAAAGATAACCATGGTACCTCAAGCAGAAATGGATGAGTATGAAAAAGGTGAAGTATTGTCAAAATAGTACATAAAAAAATGCCACACGATATATCGTGTGGCATTTTTTTTATTTTTCTGGCTCTGTCTCTGATGAAAAACCCTTACTCCAGGCATTGTCCATAATCGTATTAAATCCGACCATACCCATATACAAAGGCGGATTCTTCTGAGCAAGTTCAGGAGAAAGACCACCAATACGGAACCCTAATATTAACCTGATTAAATCCGATTGCTTATCGCCTCGTCCCAATATGCCAGACAATTTATCAGACGGGCAATTACGTCTAACCCCCTGAAAGTCTTCTTGTAAGCAATACACAATTTTACCGCGAATATTAAAACAAAAACTGATTTTTTGAATATCAGATGTAGTATCCGTACTCTGCAAACTCACGAACACTGGGGAATCAGATTTTGGAAGTACAAATAAATAATCAATACTCACATCCCAATTACTCTTACTAGCCTCTGCATGCAATGATGAATCGGTCACGCTGACCTGCCACTGACCTGATTTAGTTTCAAATTCTTTTAATATCTCTTCCGCACTTGGTGGAGGCGTGGGTTTTTCTAAAATACCAAGAACATATTCCACATCCGGATCCGGTCGTCTATCAACCACACTTGGAACATTTGAATCAGGATTCTTCTTGTCCAGACCAGATTTTTTGTCTACTGTTGACGAACTACAACCATCAAAAACAAAAGCACTGGCAGTAGTAAGCACGCCT
This sequence comes from uncultured Candidatus Saccharibacteria bacterium, assembly GCA_964524915.1. GTDB lineage: Bacteria > Patescibacteriota > Doudnabacteria > UBA920 > UBA920 > CAZGEB01. The sequence goes on along the minus strand of CAZGEB010000007.1, from coordinate 12,341 downwards.
ACTAAAGCAATTTCTCTGATATATTTATTCATCTGTATATCATAGCATATAATAAGAGTTTAGTCAAGTATATACTTTCGTGATACACTAACCCCATGCCATCCACATCCAGTAACATTTTTTGGCTTTCTGTTTCCAGGGCGACTGGGCTTTTGATCCTGTTTTTCGCTTACACACAACTTTTTTCTTACCTAGGACCTTTTGGTACAGGGCAGTACCAATTTGTCTTGTCTCTGGTCACGCTATTTGGTGTAATTATCGACCTCGGCATATCCCAATATATCACCAAAAGGATATCAGAAGATAAAGAAAAAGCCCCTCATTATTTTAGGGCATTTTTGGCAGCAGAAATTATTCTAGCGCTTACAGTATACGGCCTGATGATGAGCTATATACTCCTCCGAGGCAGTGAAACAGTGATTATTCACGCAGGAATCATCGCCGGTGGCGGACTTTTTTTCTATGGCCTTTCCGTGCCTTTTTTGTCGGTCATGTCGGCATTTCAAGATCTAAAAAGAGTAGCGATAATCAACTTTCTTGCTCCAGTCATAAATACTATTTTAATATTCACAGCTATTCATTTTCATCTAGGGATAGTCTTCCTCTCTGGTCACCAGCTAGCCTTCGGTATAACAGGACTTATACTCTACCACCAGTTCGTCCGAAAATATATTCCCAAACCGCACATTTTTGCAATATTCAAAGAAATAGATCTGCCGCTCATTAAAACAATTCTAAAAGCTAGCTTACCCTTCGCACTACTAGTCAGTTTTGCCACCATCTACAACCGCATAGATGTCATTTTGATCACCAAAATTCTCGGCTATCATGACACAGGGCTCTATACCGCTGCCTACAAAATAGTTGACTTGGCGAATTTTTTCCCCGCCGCAGTCTCGCACTCTTTGTATCCTGTAATGTCTAGTCTCATGGCTAGTAAATCTATAGAGCTAGTCAAAATCACCTTGGAGAAATATTTGCGCTTCATGATGATGGCGGCCATGCCAGTCGGAATTTTGGGGACACTGCTCGCGCCAAAGCTTATGATGATCCTCACCAGCAACGACCAAAGATTTTTGCCATCTAGTGATGTCCTAGCAATATTAGTTTGGGCAATTGTAATTTTATTTATTTATATTTCCGCCAATTCTCTCGTGGTCTCTCAACTGACCAAAAAAGCAGTCTATATCACTGCCGCAAACGTAGTGGTAAATATAGTGGGTAATATCATCCTGCTTCCCAAATACGGAATCAAAGGAGCGGCGATAATGACGGTTGTGTCCGAAAGTCTGCAGGGGATTTTCTACTTCTATTTTATTCACAAAAATATCATCAAAATCAACTTTTGGGCAGCCTTTGCCAAGCCCTTTGCAGCTGCTATAATTATGGGTATGGTAGTCTTCAGCATCAAAAATTGGCAAGTTTTGGGGGTACCCCTCACTTCTGGAGCCAAAGCTCTCTTACCACTCATAATCAATGCTGGAATAGTTTCAGGAGTTGGGGTGATTGTGTACCTGGTCTCTTTGGTAGTATTTAAATTCTTCACCAAAGACGACTGGGTATTTGTGAAAAATAAATTTTTAACAAGAAATAATTAACGGATAATATTTAATTTACATATGAGTGAAACCATGACTAGTGGATTATACATAAATCCAAAAGCTGGAAAAAATATGGCCAGACGAGCTGAAGAACACAGGGCATGGACAAGAGTAGATGAGATAATAGCGTCCATATCTAATTTAGAAGATGAGTCAGACTGCGAGTGCGGAGGATCTGGCCCATGCGAAAATTGCAGCAGAGGACAACTCACCATACAACTTGACCAGGAGCGAGGGAGAATATTTTAAATAAATGCTTATAGCAATAGAAGCAGAGCGGGCGAACCACCCACAAAAAACTGGAGTGGAACACTACGCCAAACAACTAATTTTACAATTTGCCAAACTGGCAGGCGAAGATGAAAAAGGGGACACCTCTGCTACGAAGGAGCCTCCTTTTAAACATGAATTCGTTTTGTATTTGAGGACCGATCCAGAGCCCTGGTTTTTGGAATTGCCGGATAATTTTAAAATAAAAAAATTAGGCTGGGGACCTATCAAATTTCCTTTTCTATGGACACAGCTGCGCGTTTCCCTAGAAATGCTCATAGCCCCACCAGATGTTTTATTTGTACCAGCGGCAAGTCTTCCCATCTTCCACCCCCGCAAATCTTTTGTAACTGTGCATGATGTAGCATGGCGACTCTATCCAGAAACTTTCAAAACTCTCAAGCGCTGGTATTTGGAATTCACTACCTGGTTTGCATGCCAGTTTGCCAAAAAGATCATCGCTGTGTCCCATGCCACCAAAAATGATTTAGTCAAATATTACAAAGTAAATGCCAATAAAATTGAAGTAGTCTGGCATGGATACACTCCGGTCAAAGACGAGAATATCGAATATCCAATATCAAATATCGAATCAAATATCGAATCAAATCTCGATACCAAGAATTCAAACCCCGAAACTTACAGCTTACAACCTACCAACTTACAACTACCAAAAGATTTCCTCCTTTTTCTTTCCACCTTGCAACCAAGAAAAAATTTAGAGGGACTCGTAGACGCATTTCGGATATTTAAAAACAAGCACCCAGAATCTGAATACAAACTGGTAGTAGCAGGGAAGGTGGGATGGAAAGCGGAGAAGATATTAAAAAAGATAAAAGATAACGAAGATATCGTCCTATACCTAAACCATGTAAACGACGAGGAAAGAGATGAGCTATACAAACACGCCACGGCCCTGGCAGTGCCATCTTTTTACGAAGGATTTGGCATGTGGATACTAGAAGCCTTTGAAGCACATATACCAGTCATCACCAGTAATGTTTCTTCCATGCCAGAGGTAGCGGGGGAGGCAGCAGAATACTCTGACCCGCATAATATCGAATCTATCGAACAGGCAATTGAAAATGTACTACTAAATAAAGAAAGAGCCACGCAGCTCGTGACTCTAGGGCAAGAAAGATTAAAGCTTTTTAGTTGGGAAAAATGCGGCAAAGAAACTTTGGGGGTTTTGCTAAAATAAATTATAAACCGTCATCTTGATGCAGAAACCACAAAAAGAGCACCCCCCACAGAAGAACGAATTATATCTGATGGTTCAATAGTAAAATTGCTTCCACCAGACATGCGTAACCTATAGTGCCCTTGTCCATCCCAAACCATTTTAACTACAATACCAGAATAAGAATGCTCACCACGATACAAGGTAACATTCACATCTACATAATTCCCAAGGTCAGCAAAAGTTATAGGTAATACAGCTTCTTCTGTACCTTCCAATAATCTCTTTTCACTCATAGACATAACAATAATATTAAAAACTCAGCTGTATAAATTTATTAAAACTTTTTAATTGGAAAAAATGCGGCAAAGAAACTTTGGAAGTTTTGAAAAGTTAGGCAGTGACCCCAAAAGTTGGATAATCTAGTACACTTATATTTATACCAATTTCTCAAACGAGGACACGCCAACATATAATTCAACAATACTGTTAGCGAGTGCCAAGAGAGTGCCGTCACTAAACTCTAATTGACCCTTGCTGTTTATCGCCTTTAATATGCCTCTTTTAGAAACCTTTAGTTTGTAATCACCGCACACTATGTACACCTCTACACCCATTGCAATTGCATATTGTAAATAAAATTCGTAAGATTGGTGGTCTGTAATATGCTTCAAGCCATGAATTGACTGCGCCTTTCTAGCTTCTGGGCTAATTCTCTGGCTGGCAGGAGGCAACCAGCCATAAGTAATTTCACCCCACTTATTTACAACAGAGCTTACTCTTTTCCAACCGTGTAATTCTGGATTAGCGGGGATCATACCAAATGAAATCGACTCAATTAAATTTAATTAAACATTCTATAACAAAATCCACTCCCAGTCAATGGCTGATTTTCGCTGTGGTTTTGTGGCAAGCTGTATCCATTTATTTATTGGCAATAAATGTATTGCCCGCATGGACGCCATGGGTAAATTTTGGCATTTTAAGCTTGCTCGTGCTGGCACTGCCAAAATCTAAAGCACTGCGACTTTTTATACTATCCATCCCTTTTTTCATTGTCTTGCCAAATCATTACACCGACACGCTCAACATGTGGAGACCTTTGCTGGTGATTTTGTTTGCACGGACAATGCTGGAATTTGCATATTTCCGTTTTGTCATTGCGAGGAGTACCGCTTTGGGGACGACGCGGCAATCCATTCTTAAATTTATACTGGATTGCTTCCCGCCTGCCAAAGACTGGCACTGGCGGGCAGGCGTCCCAAAGCGTCCTCGCAATGACAGAAAAAAAGTTTGGTCGTGGATAAAACAGCTACATACCTACGAGATCCTCGCCGTAATCTTTTTTGCATGGTGCACCATCACACTCCTTTGGGCGAAATACCCATCACAGGGAATCAAGCAGCTCCTTTTTATTTTAAATGCCGCTATGATTTATCCAGTGGTTTTGTGGGTAATAAAGGACGCGCCATTACCAAACCCGCTGTTGTTATTCTCACGGCTTATCCACCGACCCGTCCTCCGAAATTTTAACGAAGATGGGAGGCAAGAATCTTTACTAGAAATTAACTCACTGGGAAATTCCACAGTACATCAAAAAAGCAAAGATCCCGTTCTGCAACGGGATGATAATGCAAACTTTGCACACAATAGTAAAGTTCCAAACTTACAACTTACAACTTACAACTTACAACTTACTCTCGCCATTTCTACTGGAATAATTATTTTCATAGGCTATGGGCAATTCATCGCGAGCTTAATTTTTGATTTTTACCATTTCTGGCAAAGTTGGGCTGTAAATATTGCTAACCTTTACTATGGTAATGATTTTGCAAATGTAGCCAGTTACTCCAACTCTTGGCTTTCAGGGAATCTGGCTGGACTGCGCATGTTTTCTGTCATGCCCAGCTCACACGCTTTTGCGATGGTTTGTGTGATTTTTATAGGCGTGCTCAGCGTACTTAAGTCTTACACAGTAGCAAATACAAGTGACCAATTAAATCAAAAGTCAAAAGTCAAAAGTCAAAACGGCAATTTAAAAATAATTAAATTCAAAGATTTTCTTTCCGATTTCTTTAAATTTGATATTTGGACTTTAGTATTTGCCGCCCTAGGCATTATCCTTTCTGGCACACGCGGAGTGTGGGTGGGGATGATCCCTGTTTTGGCCGTCGCCCTAGTTTTGTATTATAAATTTCAATACAAAACACAACTCAAAACTTTTCTTGCTTCCATGCTTTTGGTAGTAATTTTCTTTTCCGCACTTCCAATTATCAATTCCTCAATTGGCCATATCAGAAATGGCATTCAAGGAAATCTAGAAGACCGGGCAAGTAGCATTCTAGATCTTTCCGAAAGCTCAAATGCGGGCAGGTTACAAATTTGGAAGGAGTCTTTGGTTTTTGCCATTAAACATCCTTTTGGAGTAGGATTTGGCAATTTCATCACTACTCTAAATGCAGAAAATAAACCGCTGGATAATTTTACCAACGAACGAAACAAGCGCTACAACTTACCACAAAAATACATCACAGCTCACAACCTATACTTACAAATCTTGGTAGAAACAAGCATTGTCGGACTTGCCCTATTTATCCTCATGTGGCTAATCTTTTTTAAAGATATTTGGAAAAAAATTACAAGCCCCACCGCAAAAGCTAACAGCTATAAGCTAACGGCTATAAGCTTGACCCTCATCCTCCTCTGGTGCCTATCCTATAGCGCCTTTGACTTAACCTGGCTAAATGATAAAATACTCCTGTATACGTTTGTTTTATTAGCAATTATTAGATATCAAGGGGTGAAACCACATGAGCAGACAAGTTAATTATTTAGATCTAATGGGAGACGACACAGGTCACAGATTCACAGCAGAAGAGCAGTTAAATCTTCTAGCAGCCACTGTCGCCAATTTCGGTAAAGGCGACGACAAAGATGCCCTTATAGAATTTATGACCGCAACAAAAACAGAAGGGGATACACCCACCACAGCATCAAACCAAAATTAAATTTTTAATAATGCCAAAAGTTACCCTGATCCAAGTCATTTATAACGGCTTGAAATATATCCCAAAGTCTTTTGATTCCATGATGAATCAAACTTATGAGAACAAAGACTTTGTGGCTTTGATTTGTGGTAACGATGATGGGGGAAAAGAATATATAGAAAAGCATTACCCAAATGTAGAAGTAATAGACCTGCACGAAAATGCTTTTTTTGCCAGACCACACAATATCATCTTTGGCAGAAAAGACGCTGACTATTTCCAATTAGTCAACCAAGACCTGATCCTCTCGCCGAACTATGTAGAGGAAATGGTAAAAGTATTAGAAGAAGACAAAACTATTGGAGCTGGCACTGGAAAACTTCTCAAATACGATTTTGTAAATGATAAGCCTCTGGATATCATAGACACCACTGGGGTGGTAATGTGGAGCAACGGCAGAGCAGCTGACCGAGGACAAAACCAAAAAGAAACGAGCAAGTACGACCGCTTCCGCGAAGTCTTGGCGGTCTCAGGAGCAGGACCCATATACCGAAAGATGGCATTAGAAGATATCAAGCTACCAAAATTTAACCAAGTGTCCTGGAAAGTAGAAAACGGTGCGCTTGTGTCATCCAAACTTACAACTTACAACTTACAACTTACAACTGAGTATGAGTATTTTGACGAAGACTTTGTGGCTTACTGGGAAGATGTAGACTTAGGACTCAGGATGCAAAGTGCTGGCTGGAAATCTGTATATGTACCCGAGGCTCTCGGGTGGCACGGTCGCACCGCCGCCTCTACCCAAAAAGATTACGCCGACGTACAATCCTACAAAAAACACCACGATTCTTTGTCTTCATTTGTAAAACAAATGAATTACCAAAATCATATTTTCTTGGTGGTAAAAAATTTTCCGAAAATTTCTTGGAAATTCTTTACAAGAGAATTTTTCATGCTGGGATATCTCATCATGCTAGAAAGAAGCACCTTGAAGATTTTACCAAACCTTTTCAAACTCTTTCCTATAATGCTGCGCAAACGAAAATGGATAAAAGCCCACAGGAAAAGCACAAAGTGGCTGAGGCTAATCAAACAGCAGGGGATTATTTCAGCTGTAGATGAATCAGAAGAGCTACAACAAGCCAAAACTCCTTTTTTGCACTGGTTTAAAGAATTTTTTCATTTAGTTAGACTAATCTTCAAAAAATAATTGAATATTTATTTAATGTAATACTGTATGTGCTAGACTGATAGTATTGCATTCTTGGCTAAGTTTTTAAAAAACATCAAAATCCTATGGAAGAAAAGACGATAAACAGCAGAAGACCAAATAAGTGGCTCACGGCATTTGTCTTGCTGCTAATTTTGGCAGGGACTTTTAGACTGGGATATACCAGTGGAGCAAAAGGCTATACTTTTGATTCAAAAACTTTTGAGGTCATCAACAAAAAAGACAAAGTTGGCACCGTAGACTATAGTCTTCTCTGGAAAACCATAGAAGAACTCAATAGTCATTACCTAGAAGGAAGCATAGACCCACAAAAAACTCTTTACGGGGCTATCAAAGGCGCTGTGAGTGCGTCTGGAGATCCATACACAACTTTCTTCACTCCAGATGAACTCAAAGAATTTCAAACTGACCTGTCTGGTAAGTTTGACGGCATTGGCGCAGAGATCGGCAAAAAAAATGGCAACATTGTCATAGTCGCCCCTATAGATGAAAGCCCTGCAAAAAAAGCAGGACTGAGACCTCAAGATATCATCGTCAAAGTAAATGGAGAACTATTGCAAGATGCAACCGTAGAAGATGCAGTCAAAAAAATCCGTGGGCCCAAAGGCACAGAGGTCAAACTTTCTATTTTCCGTGAAGGCAGCAAAAACCCATTTGATATCACCATTGTCAGACAGACCATTGAAATTAAAAGTGTGAAATGGACCAGCAAAGAAGTACAAGGCAAAAAAACTGGCATTATCACCATATCTCAATTTGGTGAAGACACAGGCCAACTCTTTGCTAACGCAGTCAAGGATTTAAAAAAGCAAGGCGTGCAAGGTCTGGTGGTAGACCTCAGAAATAATCCTGGAGGATTTTTGGATACTGCAGTAGAAATTGCCAGCTATTGGTTACAAAAAGGGGAGCTGGTCGTCTCTGAAGCCAAAGGAGATGGTAGTAAAATTCCGTTTACCTCAAGTGGCATAGAAACTCTAAAAAATATCCCGACAACTGTTTTGATAAATGGGGGATCAGCTTCTGCCTCTGAAATTCTTTCCGGAGCCTTACATGATCACGGCAAAGCAAAACTAGTGGGTGAAAAATCTTTCGGTAAAGGCAGCGTGCAGGAAGTCGTAGAGCTGCCAGGAGACTCGGCCTTGAAAGTGACTATTGCTAAATGGATCACCCCAGGAGGTCGCAACCTCAATAAAGACGGTCTAGAACCAGATGAAAAAGTGGTTATGACCGATGATGATTATAAAAATGAAAAAGACCCTCAACTTGACAAAGCCCTAGGAATGGTGTATAATAAATAGATAGGTGAAAAAAGCTTAGGATTCGTAATTATACTTTACTTTCACTGAAATTTATATTATGCCCTACAAAAGTATTGAGCAGGCAAAAAAAAGACTTTTGAAAATAGATGAATTAGTAAAGGAGAGCCTCCCCTGTTGGTATTACCCTCTTCCGACAGACCAAGACCAAGTAGCACAGGGTCTCTACGCAGAAGTTGAAGAGGCATATAGCCGATTCCCAGAACTGAAGCATCAGTCCTTTGTGGATATAAGACTGCACCAACTAGCAACACAGACTAAAAAAGCACAAGGAAGATAAGAATTTCACCTTTCAACCAAAATATCATTTACCAACCCTTAAAAATATACTATTTTATGGCAATATCACATATAGAAAGTGACCGTGTAGAAAGTGACCGTGAAAATTTAGAAAGACCAAAAATCACAGTAGGAGACTTAATAAGCTATCTTGAAGAAGGGGGGAAGACAGGCCCCACTACTCACGCACTAAGTGTTGAATATGGAGATAAACCGGCATCATCTGCCAAAAAACCTACAGCCGATCAGCAGGAAAGAAAAATGAAATAGCCACTTTAACTTTTAAACATAACTAATAAACTTTATGCCAATACCACAACATGCGACAGAAGCTTCAATGATGGGAAGAATACAAGCTCCTCAAGAAATGGTTAAATCACAAGAGCCAAAATCCAAAAATGTTTCAGTAGAAATAAAGGATCAGACCTCCACGGTAAAAGATATTTCAGCAATATTAAACGCAAAAGATTTACATGATGGAAAATGGGGGATCATAAGAACCCCAGATGAACAAAAAGCGCTCGCCAACCAACTCAAAGGTTACTCTGGAAATACACTAGCCATAGAAGTTACTCTTATAGAGAGGGCAAAAGTAGAAGATGATGATGGCATAGAAGATGATTATGATGGCAAGGTAAAAGAAATCGAAACCGTTGGGGGCCACTCCAAGATCATGTTTTTCGACAACGGCAAAAAATTTATCATGCTTGGGTCGAACCACAATGGCGGAGAAAATGGCACCAAGATCTCTTTCTTACTAGATTCAGAGGGAAAGATACAACCACAGTATGCCACTAGCAACCCAGGAACACCAATTAACCCAAACATAGAAGAAGTTTCTATGGAGGAGTACATTGCTGCCCACAACCCAGCAGTGGATGCCCTAACTCTATTTAAGAGTGAATTGGAAAAAAGAAACAATATAGCAATAGCAAAAGGTGCCCCAGATGCAAGCACAATAAATCAAATCAGAACCATAGAAAGAACTTTAATAAATCTTCGAAAATCAGCAGCCAAATTACTGGAAGAAGTAGCCAAAAAAGAGGCTAAGGCTGGTAAGAATAAATAAGCGCTAAAAAACCTCAGGCTTTGGCCTGAGGTTTTTTATTTGGTATGATAGATAAAGTCCATAAAATTATTTACATTAAAAAAATAAGATTTTAATTATAAAATAGATGAGTAAACAAATTGATACAAGCAGGCTCTTGCAGATGCTGGAAGAAAATCCACGGGAATTTTATGGAATAGCTAAACATCTAGGCATTACAACAGACATGGCCAGAGAAATTGCAACTCGACTTCTGGCCGAACGGGCAATAGCTAATTTAAAAGAAGGGTCTTCTTCCCCTCTCGGATCCACGCTCGATCCACAATCTTTACCAAAAGGAGACGAACGCGGAGGTAGAGTAAACAAAATAGGTAAACCGAGAAGACTTACCAGATCATAAAAAATGCCTTGATCCCAAAACAATAAAAAAGCAAGGTGTTTTTTCAAATCTTTGCTGGATTTGAGAGAATTTGCTATTATATTCTCATGACAGCACAAGAAATCCGCAATAAATATTTAAAATTTTTTGAAAGTAAAGGGCACGTCATAATACCCTCAAGTTCGCTTGTACCGGAAAACGACGCGACCACATTATTTACAGGTAGCGGAATGCAGCCGATGGTACCGTACTTACTGGGAGCAAAACACCCTTTGGGCAGCCGCATTACTGATTCACAAAAATGCTTCCGCGCTCAAGACATAGAAGAAGTGGGGGACAACCGCCACACAACTTTTTTTGAAATGCTGGGCAACTGGAGTTTGGGGGATTATTTTAAATCAGAACAGATCCCATGGATGTTTGAATTTTTGACTCAAGAAGTAGGATTGGATCCTAAAAGAATTTTTGTAACTTGTTTTAGAGGCAACGAAGAACTCGGACTTCCAAAAGACACTGAGGCGGCAGAAATTTGGCAAAAACTTTTTGCAGCACAAGGCATTGATAATAAAATCGCTGACTTTGCGGAACGCGATGGCATGCAGGGCGGTCGGATTTTTTACTATGGAGAAAAGAAAAATTGGTGGAGTAGATCTGGCGTGCCACAAAATATGCCAGTGGGAGAACCTGGAGGCGGGGATAGTGAGATGTTCTGGGATTTTGGCGAAGATTTACATTTACATGAAAATTCTGAATGGAAAGATGACGTCTGCCACGTCAACTGTGACTGCGGCAGGTTTGTAGAAATTGGCAACAATGTTTTCATGGAATACGTGAAAACTGAAACAGGTTTTGAAAAACTTAAGCAACAAAATGTAGACTTCGGCGGGGGACTGGAACGCATAGTAGTGGCAGCAGAAGATACACCAGATATGTTCAAAGCTGATGTGCTTTGGGTGATCATTGACTACTTACAAGACATTACAGGCAAGCAATACGAGGAATCTACAGAAACGAAAAGACAAATGAGAATTGTCGCGGACCATATTCGCGCCAGTGTATTCTTAGTTGGAGATGGGGTAGTGCCGAGTAATAAAGACAGAGGGTATGTACTACGTCGCTTACTTCGTCGTGCCATGGTGGCGGTCCGCATGCTTGGAAGTGACAAAGACTGGGTACCAAATGCAGTCGCAGCAATAATTTTGACTTACAAAACTTCTTACCCAGAGCTGGGCGCAAACGCAGCGCACATTACCAAGGTGATAGAAGAAGAAAAAAATCGTTTCAGTGCCACGCTGGATAAGGGACTGAAGGAATTCCGGAAACTAATCAATCATAACAACTCCAATACTTCTTCTGTCATCCCGACCGACGAGGCTTTGCGAGGAGTGGAGGGATCCCTCGGCTCCCAAAGCATCACTCGGGATGACAAGACCACCATCACTGGCACAGATGCTTTCAATCTCTACCAAACCTTTGGTTTTCCTTGGGAGCTCACTCGCGACCTAGCAAAAGAAGCGGGTCTAAATCCTGATGAAGAAGAATTCAAAAAAGAATTTGAAAAGCACAAAGAATTGTCTCGCACAGCTAGTGCCGGAGAATTCAAAGGTGGACTTGGCGGTACTGGAGAAATTTATACCAGATATCACACTGCCACTCATTTATTACACAAGGCACTCAGGCAAGTCTTGGGAGGGGAAGTTTGGCAAAAAGGCAGCAATATTACCGAAGAAAGAACTCGGTTTGATTTCACTTACCCACAAAAAGTAACTCCAGAACAACAACAAGAAGTGGAGCGCCTAGTAAATGAGTGGATAGAGCGTGATCTGACTGTGAAAAAAGAAATGGTGCCGCTAGAAGAAGCAAGAAAGCGTGGCGCTATCGGACTTTTTGGTGAAAAATATGCAGACATAGTATCTATTTACACCATCTTTGATCCAAAGACAAATGAAGTGGTATCTCTAGAATTTTGTGGCGGCCCACATGTGGAACACACAGGGCAAATCGGCCACTTCAAAATTCAAAAAGAAGAAGCTGTTTCAGCAGGAGT
>CAZGEB010000006.1:0-32932 GCA_964524915.1 uncultured Candidatus Saccharibacteria bacterium | reverse complement strand
CGTTTGACTTCTACCACGATTTATCACCTCTCTTTTAAATTATATAAATGCCACAGAGTTTGCCTTGGAGTTATCCAAAGCAGTCCCAGTGCACATCTTTAATATACCTAAAAAGTAGGCATTTGGTCAAATGCCAATTTTGTGTCTTATTTTAGGGTTGTCGCAGGTGTCTTGTGATATAATAGCTATAAGCTATTTTTTATAAACGCTATTGAAATTAAAATTTAAATCATATGAAAATGGAAGTTACCCCAAAGACAATTTTTTTTGGGCTTGCTGCGGCTTATTTAGCGGGCATGTTGGTTTTGACTGTTTTTAGAGGTGTGGGTGGTATAGAAAATCTAAAACCTGTGTTTTCTAGTGCTTCCAATACCGACGCTATGATGAAGTGTCAGTCTCCAGAATTTCAAAATTTAGATATTTGCAAAGCTGGTAGGGTGCAGGGTGATAATTTGGTACAAAATGGTAGTTTTGAGATGCCAGGGATCTTTGCAGATACTCAGAGCTTGCCTTACGGGACTGAAGGCTTGGGTTGGGGTATCAGTCTTTCATCTTCCAGTGTGCCCAGAGGGCTTCCTGTACAGCTAATGAAAGGTGCTGCTGGAGCTGGTACTCAGTATGCCAAACTTTTATCCTCTGGTGGAAATGTTGATTATTTGGGACAGAGAGTGGCTACTTCTGCTAAGACGAATTACACACTCGCATTTCAGTCTTTGGATTCAGGGCTTTCTTGTTTGTCTGTGAGGTGGGGTGGAAAAGAAGTTGCCAGGATTCAAGGTCAAAGCTCAAGTGGTTGGACTTACCACACTTACACAGTTTCTGGGAACAGCGGAGAAACACTTTTGGAATTTGGCGCATGTTCACCTGCCGGCGCCAGCTTGGATGGTGTGAGTTTAGTACAAATGTAGATTTTATACCTTATAGGTAATACAGGTAAAAAATGTTGGATAAATGCTCGTGCCGTTATCTTGGTGCGAGCATTTTGTTTTTTTGGTGTAGAAATGGTATGATTTAATTTATAGGAGTTACCTTGCTGTGAATCATGAAGTTGCTAACATTGTCATTGCGAGGAGGTTTTGCGACGCCTGCCCGCCACTGTCAGTCTTTGGCAGGCGGGAAGCAATCTAGTTATTTTTTTGATAAAACTGGATTGCCGCGCCCCCAAAGCGGGGCTCGCAATGACAGAAAAACTAATTTGTTTAGTCTTATACCTTATAGAAATAGAATAGGAGCAGAGAATTATGGCGGAAGTAAAAAAATTATCCACTGATAGCTACAAAGGGGTGCGGGATTTTTATCCTGAAGACCAAGTTGTTCAAAATTATATTTTTTCTACCATGCGCCGTGTGGTGGAAAGTTTTGGCTATGTGGAGTATGGTGCGTCCATTCTAGAAGATACAGATATATATAGAGCAAAAAGTGGTTCTGAAATAGTAAATGAACAAACTTATTCATTTACTGACCGTGGAGGAAGAGATGTGACCATCCGCCCTGAAATGACTCCAACTGTGGCGCGCATGGTGGCAAAAAAGCGCCAAGAGCTTAGCTTTCCTTTGAGATGGTACAGTATTCCCAATTTATTTAGATACGAGCGTCCTCAGCGCGGCAGACTCCGCGAGCACTGGCAGCTAAACTGTGATATGTTTGGCGTGGATAGTATTCATGCAGACGCTGAAATTATTACCGTCGCCTACAGCATCATGAAAGCCTTTGGAGCAAAAGATGGAGATTTTGTAGTTAGGATAAATAATCGATTGCTTTTAAATGCCGTTTTAAATGATTATTTAGGGTTAGACACTGAAAAGTCATATGCTCTCACCAAACTGATAGACCGCAAAGAAAAAATGCCTTTGGAAGACTTTACCGAAGAGGCTAAAAAGATTTTGGGTGACAAGACTGATTTATTATTTAAATATTTAAACGCAGCCACCCCAGATGATTTGCCAGTTGAACTACAGGAAACTAGTGGTGTGCAAGATTTGGTTAAATTAATTTCCATTTTACAAGTCAGAGGTGTGTCTGGCATAAAGTTTGATCCGACTCTGGTTCGGGGATTTGATTACTATACCGGAACAGTGTTTGAATTTTTTGATGTAGATCCAAGTAACAACCGCTCACTGTTTGGTGGGGGCAGGTACGATGACTTAGTTTCTCTTTTTGATGTAGATCCAGTTTCGGCTGTGGGGTTTGGTATGGGGGACGTAACCATTCGTGATTTTTTGGAAACGCATGGACTCATGCCCAAACTTAATTCATCTACCAAAGTTTATATCTGTCAATTGCTGGAAAAAACTCAAGTCTCAAGTCTCAAGTCTCAAGTCTTAGAATCTGCGGAGGATTTGGCGAGTTACCTGCGCCAAAATGGTGTTAATGTCGCAGTGGACTTTACGGGTAGAAAAGTGGGTGCGCAAATCAAAACCGCAGAAAAGCAAAATATTCCATATATTATTTGCGTAGGCGAAGAAGAAGCCAGTACAAAAAAGTTTAAATTGAAAAATCTAGAAAAACACGAAGAAGTAGAAGTAGAAATGGAAGAAATGCCGAAGCTTTTAAAGTAGTTATGAATATCATAAGACCGAAGTCAAAACAGCAGATGCCCGATGATGCCGAATTGGTTTTTAAGGGAAAGATTTTTGATGTATACCAATGGGAACAAGTGGGGTATGATGGTTCAAAACACATTTTTGAAAAATTAAAGAGACCAGATACTGTTGTCACAATACCAGTGACCGTTGATGGAAAAATTGTGATCGCAACCGAAACACAACCAGGGAAAGAGCCTTATGTTTCTTTGATGGGCGGTAGAATGGAAGATGGTGAAGATGTTTTGGTGGTGGCAAAAAGAGAGCTTTCTGAGGAATCCGGCCTTTCTTCAGATGACTGGGAATTATTTATGTCTTGGCAGCCGTATCCCAAGATTGATTGGGCAATTTTTGTTTTTATTGCTCGTAATTGTGTGATGGCTCAAGCTCCCAACCTCGATGGTACTGAGAAGATAGAATGTAGAGAAGTAAGTTTTGATGAGTTTGTGGATATTGCCGCTTCGGATAATCTTGATTTGTTGGGTCCTCATATGCAAATAGAGTTTTTGAAGGCCAAATATGACGCAGATCTATTTGCAAAACTGAAAAAGAAGATTTTGGGGATAAAGTAAAATTTAGTTTGTATTTTGTTAAATAAATAGTTTGGGCATGAAAGATCTAGAAGAAAAACTGGATAAGTACATGAAAGCTCGGGGATGGGATAAACAAATCCTTGCGGATCTGGCAAAGTCTATTATGATAGAAGGCGCAGAGCTGCTTGAGCATTTTCAATGGGAAAATTTGTCGAAAGAGGAACTCAAAAAAGACAAAAAGAAACTTCAAGATATTCAAGAGGAGCTGGCAGATGTTTTGATTTATTCTTTGGAGTTGTCCGTGCTTTTGGGTTTTGACACCAAGAAAATTATTTTGCAAAAGCTTGCCAAGGCTGCAAAAAAGTACCCAGCTAAACTCATGCAACACCAAAATCACCAAAAGCTTTATTTAAAAATCAAAAAAGCTAGTAGAAGAAAGGGGCTGTAGAAATTAATTTATATAATCATGGCCGAAAGTTTAGAAGTAGGACCAAATCATAGTATCATTACTTACAATGAATCTGATCGGGTAAAGACCGGGGCCTTGGAAGTTGTTACCTCTTCTGGTGAAAAGGAGTCTTTGGTTTTTGCATCCCGTTTTCAAGGAAAAAAGCAACTTTTGGAAAGGGCTTTGTCTGCAGAAAATTATGATGACCTTTATGCTTTGGTTGCGGGTGCGGATTTACCAGAGTTGACCTCAAAAGAAATTGAGGACTTAACTGCCAATGCACCTGAAGGATACACTTTAGATGATTATCGTTCGTCATTTCCAGAGGGTGGTTTGCGGACAGTAAATAATCCAGTTGGAGTCGAATATACTTTGACTTTTGGTTTAGACAAAGGAAAGTCTTTCACACATGGCGATGGCGGTATGATTTTTTTCCAGACTAGACTCGCTGCTTTACAAAAAGAGGGCAAGGGTGGATCTCCGGAGGCTGGGGTATTGAAAGAAGAAATGAGGAAAATACACCACATGAAGAAGGATTACAATCGCCTGTCTAGTTATGCCAACCCTCGGAGGTTTGATGGAGATGCGCAGGAGCAGAAGAGGGTTGTTGCAGAAATTAGAGCTTTTCGTGTTCTCCATTCTTGGGTGTATAAAGATATTATTGAAAAGCACAAACAAGCCGCTCAACCGAAGAAGAGGTTTATTATGCATGCTTAGTTTTTTATTTGTATTGTGATTTCTTGATAGGAATAAAATATGATTATTATTGGGATAACTGGGACGTCGGGGGCGGGGAAGGGGACGGTGGTAAAATATTTGCAAGAAAAGTTTGGATTAATCCATTTTTCTGCAAGGGAATTTATTATTAAAAAAGTTTTGGAAAATGGTTTGCCAGTAAACAGAGATACTATCCGGCAAACAGCAAATGGTTTGAGAGAAAACCATTCTCCAGAGTATATAATAGAGCAGCTTTTGAAGGCTGCCATGGCAACTCAAAAAAGTAGCATTATAGAGTCTGTGCGAAATTTGGGCGAAGTTGCGTACTTGAGAAGTCAAGACGTGCCTTTTTATTTATTTTCAGTAGATGCTTTGCCAGAAGTTCGTTATGAACGCGTGCGTCAGAGACAGAGTGAAACGGATTTTGTAAGTTTAAAAAAGTTTTTGGAGCAAGAAAAACTAGAGCTTTCTTCAAGTGACCTAAATCATCAAAATTTGCTTGGGTGTATGGCTGCCTCTGATTATAAATTTGATAACTCTGGTAGTATAGAGGACCTGCAAAAGCAAATAGATGAAGTGATGGAAAAAATTTCTTATTATTAAAATGTGGATTCTCGTCCAGCCATTGGCAGGGCGGGAATGGCAAGGTTTATTTTATGGATGTATTTTCGCATGGACTTTGGAGTGTGGCAGCGCTGCACTCTAAATATCAAAAAAGCCCAAAGAAATTATTTTTGGCGGCCCTTTTTGGTACTTTGCCAGATATAATTGCTTTTTTGCCAGTGCAAATTTATTTTTTGTTTACTGGATTTCGCTTTGGTTATGATTTATTTTTTCCAACTCCTAAAAATTGGATATTTTCTTGGGCAATAGAGAGTTACAATTTCACACATAGTTTTGTCATATTTGCAGTTGTTTTATTTATTGTGTGGGCATGGAAAAAGAAGTTTCCTCTTTTGCTTTTGCCTTGGGGTTTACACATCGCAATGGATCTATTTACGCATCCAGATTTTTTTCAAACGCCATTTTTGTTTCCTTTGTCTAGTTACCGCGTGCCCATAGGCATTTCTTGGGCAACGCCCTGGCTATTTTTTACCAATTGGATTTTGCTCGTCTTGATCTTTGGGGTAATACTTTGGCAGAGGCATCAAGAAAAGAAAATAAAAAGCGTTTAAGTTTAGAAAATAACGTTATGTTCTATGAAAATTTTAAGGACTGAGACAGGCGACGGCTTGAGGCTTTCTGGTTTGCTTTTCGAGCCGCCACAGCAGACGAATAAAATTATTATCCATGTTCATGGCATGGCCGGTGACCCTTATTCTAATGCTTTTCTTGGGGCTATGTTTGATGGTTATGCTGCGGCTGGAGTTTCTTTTTTGTCAGTTGAGCTTCGGGGTACTCATTCAATGACCGGTTTTAATACTGTTCAGGGTGGTGTGCGGGTAGTGGGAAATGCCCTAGAGATTTTTGAAGACTGCGTTTTGGATATACGAGCATGGGTGACTGAAGTGCAAAAATTGGGTTTCAATGAGATATGGTTGCAGGGGCATAGCTTGGGTTGTTCTAAAGTTGTGTTTTATGTGACTACTCAGAATAGCCCGCTTGTATCTGGTTTGATTTTACTTAGTCCATCTGACATGCTCGGTTGGAATCTTTCGCCTAAACATATCGGATCTCACAAGTTATCTTTGGAGGAGTCTAATAATCTGGTGCAGTCTGGTTTGGGGACGAAGATTTTAAGCAATCTCTTGGACGATGAATATCCAATTTCCGCCAGGACTTATTTGAGTCTTTTCGGCGAAACAGCGAAAGATGCTATTTTTAATTTTGGTAATCCAGAACTGGGGTATGAAGCACTCGCTGGTGTGTCTGTTCCTGTCATAGCCTTTACTGGCACGAAGGATAATGGTGTGATTTGTAGCTCAGATCCATACGCAGCAATGCAGATTTTAGAAAACCAGCTTACACGCTCTGGTCGTAAAAAGACAATCGTGTTTGATGGGGCAAAGCATGATTTTGACGGTTTTGGTGATCAAATTGTACAAGAGGTGATTGATTTTATTGCTTGATAATTTTACGTAAACAAAGCTATTTAATTTTATGTTTGAAAAATTACAATTAGAGCCGGTATTGAGTAGGCCTGATTTGGTGCCGGAATGTGTTACGAACTTTTTAAATAGTTTTTCAAATAATTTTTCTGCTGATGATGTTTTGGTTGCGCCAATAGATCCGGATTTTGCGGGCAGTAAAGAATTTTGCGAAAAATATTCTATCCCAGAAGAGTTGGGGGCGAACTGTGTAATTGTGGAGGCGGTGCGAGGCGATAAAAGATTTCTGGCAGCTTGTTTGGTGCCGATCGGTACTCGTGCTGATTTAAATAAAACGGTTAAAAAACTTTTGGATGTGCGAAGGGTATCTTTCGCACCATTAGAAGAAGTTTTGAAGGAAACAGGTATGGAGTATGGTGGAATTACGCCTGTGGGTTTGCCTCTGGGGTGGCCTATCCTTATAGATCAGCGGATAATAAATTTGGATAAGTTGATTGTTGGTGGCGGTTTTCGCAAAAGCAAACTTTTGGTGAAAGGTGAGTTTTTGGCTAAATTACCCAATGTGCAAGTCATAGAAGCTTTGGGTTTGTAATTCTAAATTTAGTATGAGAAAAAGGAGTCATCTTTGTGTTGCAAAGGTGACTCATTTTAACTCGAGTTTTTATGCTAGTATTATTTATATATTATAGCATAAAATACGCTAAAAGTAAATAGATGTTGGCATATTATCTCTTAAATAAGGCATAAAATATTGGCTGAAAATATTTGTTTTTGTGGGTGGTGGACTAGTTTGGGGTTTTTGGGTAAAATTATTATAAACATTTGCGCAAATGCTTTTTTCATGTCTTTGTAACAGTTTAGAAAGTTTTTGTGATAGGTGTATTGAGACAATTAATTTAAGAAATTTTATTTATGGGTGTAGGAGTACCAGAAGGTTGGTTTACAGATGAGTCGTCTATGGATAAATTACTCCGTGAGTTTTTTCCTAAAAAGATTCGCGGTAGTGGGGGTGAGAATAAAAATGGTGTTGATGATGACAGAGAGTCTCTAAATGGAGAGGAGCCAATAAATCAATTTACTCCTCCAGGTGGGCTTGCGGAGGTGGGTGATTTTGAAGTTCCAGAATAAGCATTGTGTTTATTTTAATTTGAAATTTTAAGTGAGTTGATATTAACGTTTATGATTTTATGAATATATTGAGGAAGCCGGGTAGGGGGACGCCAGAAGATTTTTCTGATGTGGTACATACAAGAAATTTAGAATATATTTTGAATGAGGCACAAGAAGTGGACATTGAAGATATAGTTACACAGTGTCGTGCTTTGCAAGCGGAATATATGACCGAAGGTGAAATCTTGGGCTTGAATTGGCATTTTCAAGTAGACAGAAGTCAGTTGCCACCAGCAAGGCAGTTTGCTTTGAGGATGCTGGAAACTCAACAAAAACCAGGCCTTTGGTCTGTAGAGAGTTTTAGAGCAGCTCTTCAGGCGGTGTATGCTGTTTTGAATAATCGTTTAACCAAAGCTAGGAGATCGCGCTATAATTATTAGAGTGGAAAATTTAAAAAAGGAAAAATAAAATGAGTAAAAAAGTTGTTGGGATTATTATTGCAGTAATTTTGGTCGGTGGAGTTTTGGGTTGGTTTTTTATGCAAAGAGAAACTGCCGCACCAGATGTGGTAGAAAATCAAAAGCAGGGAGTGATGGATAAAACTGTGGTGCCTCCGACTGTAAACCCCGCTACCCCTGAATCTGTCCCTGATGTTCAGCCTAAAAAAACCACTCCTCCTCCAGTGGCTAATCCAGCTCCAAAACCCACACTTGAAAAGCCTGTGGTGGTGCCTCCTCCTTCGGGGCCCAAAACTTACACTATGACTGAGGTGGCTATGCACAAAGATAGTAAGAGTTGTTGGTCTGCTATTAGTGGTACTGTGTACGATTTAACTGCTTGGATAACCAAGCACCCTGGTGGAGCTGCGAATATCTTGAGTATTTGTGGGAAAGACGGCACATCTGCTTTTACTGGGCAACACGAGGGCGAACCTAAGCCGGCAAATATTCTAGCTGGGTATGAGATCGGAATATTGAAATAAGCTACCACAAAAGTGTCAAAGGAAACCTTTGGCACTTTTGGTTTTTGTGCATTTTAGTCTTTTTGGTGTACTATATTATCAAGGTTTTGTTTTGGATGATATTAGTAATATGAGTCTATATACATTTAGTCCAATAAAAAGTCAGGGAGAGCTGTTTGAAGCTATTAAATTTATTCACTTTTCTTGTTACGAATTGTGCCGCAATTCTTTTGGTGTGTTGCTACCAAATTCTGGAAATATGGGAGTATTTTGTCATTATGACGAAGAGTTTAATTATTTGAAGAGTGTACAATCTGAATTGTGCGAGCAGCCGAAGGATCTAAATGCTAAATATCTTAAACTACACAATCCCATCGTAATTTCAGAAAAAGATGGTGTACCAGAAACTACTTATGAATATTTGTATATTCGTCGTCCAGATCCATATCGTCATCATGTTGGTGATTTGGATTTTTATTTACCAGAGACTGAATACTTGTCTTTAAAATCTTCTATGCTGGCTGGAAAAGCGGTTGAGGGTGCTAGAGTTTTTGATCGTTTGGATTTGGATATGATAGAGCTTTTTAATCCAGACATAGATGCTCTTGCTTATGTGAGTGTGCGTGCGATGACAGAAAAAGTGCGGATTAAACAATCGGATGTTACTAAGTTGTAATTTCCTATGAATAAGTACGCAAGAGAGCCGGAGAGGGTGGTGGATTTACATGGGTACACAACGCTTCAGGCTAGGGAATTTTTGGATGAATTTTTTGAAAATACCAATTATAAACATATTCGTTTGATTACTGGCAAGGGTTTGTATAAGGATGGACCAATACTTCGCAGTTACATAGAAAAATATTTACGGTTACGCGAGATAAAATTTCAGTACGCAAAAATTTCAGATGGCGGTGAGGGTGCTTTGGAGGTGTTTTTGGAATAAATTTATTTTTTGACCATAGATTAAATCTTTTGATATGAGTATGGTGTTACCCAGAAAAGATTTTGACAAATGGAATGTAAAAAAGAAGATTATTGATATTACGGAAAACAAGAAGACGTTCCATGAGAGGGAAATTTGGTTTGTCAAAATTGGTGAAAATGTTGGTTTTGAACAGAACGGTAAAGGAGAGGAGTTTTTGAGACCCGTTGTGATTTACAAAAAGTTTTCTAGAAATGTTTTTTTAGGTGTGCCTTTAACTAAAACTATAAGGGCTGGGAAATTTTATTGTGAATTCGAATTTAATAGCAAGGTGAGCGTGGCGATTTTGTCGCAGGTCAGATTATTTGATTCTAAAAGACTTGCTTATACAATAGGAAGAATAAGTAACGGCGATTATAAGAAGTTAAAAGAAAAACTCATTGAATTGCTTCAATGAGTTAGTTTTTTACTCCCCGAGGGGAGAGAGGACTATATGTCCATTTGTATATGTATAGTAGCACTAAAATGGCCTGGAGTCAATGTTGAGCCTACATGTATCAACTATTGGGCTTGCTTGCGTCGGATGATAGAGTACAATAAGAAGTGGAAAAGCGTTTTGCTGGATGGTGGTTTTGTGTGGATGTCTTATAATTTTTAAATAGTTGTATGTCAGATAAAGATAAAATTTGGGAAGTGGTGGTGGTTGGTGGTGGGCCGGCGGGCATGATGGCGGCAGGGAGGGCTTCTGCGCGTGGCAAAGAAGTATTGCTTTTAGAAAAAAATAGTACGCTTGGAAAAAAACTGCTGATTACCGGTGGCGGTAGGTGCAATGTGACCAATAACAAACCAGAGGCACGAAAACTCGCCGAAAATTACAAGGTGAACGCCAAAGCGAGAGAAGGTGCCCTGGGGCACAAGGTGAACGCCAAAGCGAGAGAAGGTGCTTCTGGATATGAGAGCGGCGCTAAATTTTTACTGTCCGCCTTTACTCAGTTTGGAGTAAAAGCAACACTGGATTTTTTCCACGACCGTGGTATGCCGACGCATGAAGAAAATGAAGGTCGGATTTTTCCCAATTCTAATACTGCGCAAAGTGTGTGGAATGTTTTGGTGGATTATTTACGAGAATCAAAAGTTTGTGTGCAAAGTAATTCTTCTGTGAGTGATCTTTTTGTGGATGAGACTTCGGGTAATTTTGT
This sequence comes from uncultured Candidatus Saccharibacteria bacterium, assembly GCA_964524915.1. Taxonomy (GTDB): domain Bacteria; phylum Patescibacteriota; class Doudnabacteria; order UBA920; family UBA920; genus CAZGEB01. The sequence goes on along the minus strand of CAZGEB010000006.1, from coordinate 22,412 downwards.
TATCAAAATTAAAAACAAAGACACGGTTTTTGCCAAGTCTGTAATTTTAGCCACAGGCGGATTGTCCCGCCCTGAAACTGGCTCTAGTGGGGATGGGTTTTTGTGGCTGAAAAAAATGGGGCATAGTATCAAAGACAGTGATTTTGCACTTGTGCCTATAGCCTTGAAAGATGCGTGGGCGAAAAAACTTGGTGGTGTGGTTTTGGAAGATGTGAAAATCTCTATCTTTCAAGACGGACAAAAGCAGTCTAGCCGAAAGGGGAAAATATTATTCACGCATTTTGGTATCAGTGGCCCCACAATTTTGGCCATGAGCCGTGAAGTGGGCGAGCTTTTGAAATACGGAGAGGTCGAAATTTTAATAGATATGTTTCCAGGGTTGAATGAAAAAGAAATCAAAGAAAGCTTACAAGAAATTTTAATTGCGCAGAGTAATAAAAAGATCAAAAATGTTTTGGGCGGCCTACTTCGTCCTGCTATGGTGAGTCCAATATTATCTTTATTAAATATAGACGGTGAAACACCGTGTCATAGTGTGAAAAAAGAGGACAGGAAAAAGCTTGCATTCATTTGTAAAGCATTACCCTTGCATCCATCAAGTCTACTCGGTGAAGACAAAGCAGTAATTTCATCTGGTGGAGTGGCTTTGGAGGAAGTGGATCTCAAAACTTTTGAGTCTCGTCTGGTGCCTGGTTTGTATGTGGTGGGTGATGTTTTGGATATAGATAGACCAACTGGTGGTTACTCCTTGCAGCTTTGTTGGACCAGTGGTTTTGTTTCCGGAAATAGTATTTAATTTTTTTATGGAGTTTTGGAGTCTAGTATAAATTTAGTAGCGCGTGGTAAGATATTTTTATGCAAAGTAGTGAACAAGATGTGGCGCCGGTGATAGGGATGAGTCCCGGTAATAGTTATTTCAAAGATGCGGAAGTCAGTTTTCTGCTCAAAAAAATTGTAGAAAAGTACGGGAAAGCTGCTATTTTGGTGGCCGATATTCCGGCTATTTCTACTTATATTGCTTTTGGATATCCAGAAAACCGGGCTAGGAGTAAGGCTGTTCTGAAGGGGAATAATCTGAAAAATCGTACCAGGAGGATCCAGAAGGAGTTGGGTTATACTTCAGATCAAGTGATTATTATAGATTGGGAAAGCGATGTAGAAAATGATCCAGTCTATGTGTCTATTTATAGGAGAATTTCTGAGCTATATAAGTCATGTTCAGCATTTCAAGAGGCAGTAGATGCCACTACGGAGAAGGTTATTCAGGGTTCACTAAATCGAGTGGCGAATGTTACAGCTGCGGTCAAGACTGCTGTCCATTATTTGTTGTCTGAGTTGGCATTTCTGGAATTTGCTCCTACATATTTTAAATCTAAGCATGTGGTTTATGTGTATCACAAGAACTGGCCGGTGTATGAAGAATATATAGCTGGCAAGTTTGACCAGGTGCCAAAGTTGTATTTGGACTTCTTGCTCGCTGAACATCCTAAAGAGATGTATAAAAGCTTAGAACACTCACCAGCTGTTGGGCTAGCGCATGCAAATTCTCTGCAGAGTATACGTGAAGCAGGTATTTTGCGAACTGCTTTTAGTAACTACCCTCCAAGTTTTATTGAACATAGCGAAGATAAATACTCTGGTATTTTTTACGAAATATTGCTCAGTGTCGCGCGTGACTTGGGGGTCAGACTGGAGCTTGTTGAGGAAGTGGGTTATGGTGCAGTGGTGAGCGGGTTAAACGATGGCAGGTTTGATATCTTTTGTAGTGCTGTTTGGCCAACAGAGGCCCGTCAGGATCAAGCAATTTTTTCTAACCCCGTCTATTCAAGTAATGTCTATATGTGGGTGAGGCAAGGAGAGGATAAAGAAAAATATGAGAATATTCAAGAAAATCCTTTTTTTCGAATAGCTGTAAAGGAGAATGATATAGATAGCATTGCTCAGTCAAAATTTCCAAAGGCCCGAAGAGTTTGGGTGCCGCAACTTCTTGATCCTATGGGACTGCTTGAGTTTGTGGCCCAAGATAAAGCCGATGCCACTTTTCAGGATCCGTACTTGGTTAAGTTATTTAATGAACAGTCGAGCCAAAAATTGCTTACACCAAACACAAAACCAGTTGCCCAGTTTTCAAATAGTTTTATGCTAGGGAAGGGTTCTGTAGAGTTGCTAGAGATGGTTAATAATACCATTGATCGCATGAAAACTTCAGGTGAGCTTGAAGATTTAATTTTGAAATATGTAGGATCTAGAGACGCTTTTGATTTGACAAATGATATGATTCTTGGTTAAGCGTTGGAAAGATCAGCCGGTCTTGTGCCCGTTGTGTTTTTATAATGTGGATTTGTGGGGTTGTACGCCTAGTTTTTAGGGAGTAAACTGTAAGCGTATATTTTATTTATAAATATGCATTACGGGCGGTATTTTCGCCGTTTGTTTGCACTGGATTATGTCACACATACACAACGAGCTGATTGAGGAGGAGGTGTCTCACGAAGACTGCATAAATCAGGAGTGGAGGGAGAATCCTGATATTATGCAAAAAATGCAAGCTCTACTGGAATTGTCTTTGGCGTCCCATAAAAGGATGGGGGAATTGTTTGATTCTGTTTTGTCATCAAGTGCTCATTCAAAAAAATTTATTTTGATTATTGATAATGTAGAGAGCGGTCCAGCCATGCATGAAAACTGGCCCTTGGTAGATGAAGGCGTGCGAAATTTAGTTTGGCAGACACAAACAGGTTTGAGTTTTGATGGGCAAGTCCAAAGAGATTATTATGTAAATACTTTGATGCATAGGCTGGGGGTTACCCCAGGGGATAGCAGGGTTAGAGTCTGGCGATCTTTGGGAGATGAAGAAGTGCCTGACTTGCAGGGCTGTGTTGGTGTGGTTGGGAGTGGATCAGAAATAAATATTCATGACGATTCTAATCCTTTGCACTTGCGTGCCAAAGAAAGGGTTTTTCAAGTTTTTTTGAAAGCCAGTGATTTGTCTATTCCTGTTGTTGGGATTTGTTTTTCTAGTCAGGCGGCTTTGCAGATTTTAAGTGGTGAGGAAGGAGAAATAGTTCGTTGTTTGCAAGCTTTTGGCGAGGGTAGGGTAAAGGCAGAGGCTGGCTTGATTAATTTGTCTTTGACTGATCAGGGTAAAAAAGATCCTGTTTTGTCCAGTTTCCCAAATGAATTTAAATTGATAGCAAATCATTTGCAAGAGGTGGATCCAGAAAAATTGCCAGAGGGCTTTGAAGTTTTGGCCTCTAGCAAGGATTGCGCTGTGCAAATAGTGCGAGTGCATAGCAATATGATATTTGTGCAGTCTCATCCGGAAACTGCCTGGGCTTGGGTGGCGGCTGTAACAAAGATTAATACCAAAATAGGCTCAAAGGCGGCTCTTTTGGAACGAGATTTGATGGACAATCAGACCATTGCTTACGGAGAAGCAATATTTTCTGGGTTTTTGCATGGGGTTGCAGATTTTCTACAAAAAAATATTTAGACTTGATCAGTTTTTTATTTTCTGGTGGTAGAATAAATTATGGAAATTTTTCAATGGTGGATTGTTTTTGCTTTGGTGGTTTTAAATGCTTTTGGATTGTTTTTGGTTTGGTTTGATAAACAAAGAAGTTTATCTGGTAGGGATGGTAGGGTGCCAGAAGTTTATTTTTTTCTGACAGCAGTGTTTTTTGCAAGCCTGGGGATTTTTTTGGGGCTATTTGCTTTTCGACATAAGACTAGGAAAACCTATTTTCCTTTAGGTCTTGGGTTTTTGTGTTTAGAACAGTGTCTTTTGGTTTGGTTTTTGTTATTGCATTAATATTTTATGTATCCGAGCTTGTGGTTAGCCTCGGTTTGTATAGGGTTTTTGTGTGGGGTGGGCTTGGTATCTTTTGGCATCAATCCGCATCCTTTTATAGAGGGGGTGATGTTGGTTGCTGTGTTTTTGTGCGTGAGTTTTTATTTGAAAAGTACTTTGATTCGCTTAAAATGGCCTTTAGTTCTGTTGTCTATTTTTGTTTTGGCTTTTGGGCTTGGTGTGTGGCGACTCGAAAAAGTTTTGAATAAGGGCAGTGAATTTGTATCTTGGTATGGACAAACTAGAGAGTTTGAGGGATTAGTGGTGGAAAGGGATTTGCGTTCGGATATTTTACTGCTTTCTGTGCGTCCAGATGGATTTGATTCTTCTGTGCAGTTTCGTCTTCCGCCAAGGTCGGAGATTTTTTACGGAGATCGTGTTTTTGTGAAAGGTAAGATCACTGAGCCAAAGAATTCTCCTGATTTTGATTATCAAAAATTTTTATCAGCAAGAGGCGTGGGCGCGGTTGGGTATTATCCCAAGATTTTAGTTTTGTCTTCTGGTCATGGTAATTTAATACTTAGAAAACTTTTTGCGGTAAAAGAACTGGTATCTTCAAGGGTCAGTAAAAGATTTTCTCCTGATGAGGCAGGGTTGATTTTGGGAGTTTTGGTGGGCAGTAAACAGAGCATTGGCAAAGATTTGCAAGATAAGTTTACAGCAACTGGCTTGACGCATATTTTGGTGGCTTCTGGCTATAATTTAACTGTGGTGGCTGCTGCAGCTATGGCTTTGTTTTGGTGGGTTGGTAGGCGCAAACGGCAATTTTTTGCTGCTTTGGCAGTGATTCTTTTTGTTGGGATGGCGGGTGCTGGTAGTGCTGTTTTGCGTGCTGGAGTGATGGCTGGGGTGGCGATTCTGTCTAGGGTGTGGGGTAGACAATACGCTCCTGGATTTTCTTTGCTTTTGGCTGCGGGACTGATGGTGCTTGTAAATCCATATATTTTGGCTTGGGATGCTGGTTTTCAGCTGTCTTTTGCGGCCACTTTCGGAATAATTTTCTTTTCTGAATTATTTGATGAGACATTGGGGTCGTTTTCTAAGTATTTAACTTTGGGAGGACATTTGTCTAATAGTTTGGCGGCTATTTTGGCTACTTTGCCTATAATCACTTATCATTTTGAAAGGGTGGCTTTGTTTGCTTTACCAGCAAATCTTTTGGTAGTGCCTTTTGTGCCAGTTTTAATGTTGCTTGGTGTCTTAACTTTTGTTCCTTTGCTTGGTAATTTTGCGGCAGTCTTAACTGGTTATCTTTCGTCTTATATTTTATGGGTGGTAAATTGGTTTTCTCTTTTAAATACTGGGGTTTTGGAGGTAAAAGTGTCTATTTTGGGTGTCATTTTTGGGTACGTTTTGTTGGTACTTTTGTATGTTTGGCTTAAAAAACATTTTTTAAAGGGAAAAATGGAGCCTTAAGGGTTGACAGAAAATTAAGTTTTGTTTAAAATAGATTTGTTAGCTCAGCCGTGTGCTGAAGCCTATTATTTTTTCGGTCAAAGTATTAAAAAACAGTAATTTACAGTTCTTTTGCATGAGTCTAGAGGCCAATTCCAGAATTCGCATAAAAGTCAAAGCTTACGATAGTAAGCTTCTTGATCAGAGTGTGCGCCAAATTGTAGACACTGCTCGTAGGAGTGGTGCTATATTTCACGGGCCAATCCCGCTTCCTACTGAAAAGAAGCGCTGGACTGTTTTGAAGTCCACTTTTGTGTACAAGAACAGTAGAGAACAGTTTGAGATGCGTATTCACAAGAGATTGATTGATATCGTAAATGCTACCGCCAAGACCGTGGAAGCCCTTACAAATCTTTCTTTACCAGCTGGTGTGGATGTGTCCATAAAGATGATGTAATACCGCAGATGAATTCACAGAGCCGCAGATTGGGCAGATAGACAACGGAAGAAAGAGTTTTGATCTTTGGTTTTTCATTAGAAATTAGTTTCTAATTGAAGATTACAGATTGAATAATTTGTAAGCAGTAGTAGGTGTGCCCTGTTGTAGCTAATTGTTGAGGGAACTGCCTATCTAAAATATAGAGATTTTATTCTCAAGATTTTAGGTGGGTGGGCAAGGCCCACTTTTATTTTTGTATAAAAAGTCATTGTTTATGAACATTGCTGTTGCAAAAAAGTTGAATATGTCCAACTACTTCAGTGAAACAGGGAAGGTTTTTCCTGTCACTGTTTTGTATGCTCCTCCTGTAACTGTAACTCAAGTAAAAACCAAAGAAACCAAGGATAAGTACGAGGCTATTCAGGTAAGTTATGGAACAAAAGTTGGCGGTTCAAAACATAAGAGTAAGGCAGTGGCTGGTCATTTAAAAGGCACTAAATCTGGTGGTTTGACTGAATTTCGTGTAAAAGATATCAAGGGGTTTGAAAATGGACAGTCTTTTGGTTTGGATGCTTTTAAGGTGGGCGAATTGGTGAATGTGGTTGGTAATAGTAAGGGAAGAGGTTTTGCTGGTGTTATGAAGCGTCATGGTTTTGCTGGATTCCCTGCAAGTCATGGACATGACCAACAGCGTCGTCCTGGTTCTATTGGTGGAAGATATCCTCAGCATACGGTGAAGGGAAAGAGGATGGCTGGCCATATGGGTACGGGTCAAGTAACAGTAAAAAATTTGCAAGTTATTCACATAGACGCAGCAAAGCATTTGGTTGCATTGAAAGGTGCTGTCCCTGGCAGTACTGGAGGAATTGTGAAGATTGTTTCTACTGGCAAAGTCCAGCCACTTGAAAAGGCTGTTGATGAAAAGGACGGTAAGAAAAAGTAGTAAATAAGATATAAGCTTAGAGTATGAAAGTAAAAGTCTACAATCAACAAGCAAAGGCGGTCGGCGAACTAGAAGTTCGTGGTGATGTTTTTGGCGTGAAAGCTAAGCCTGCTCTTTTGGCTGAAGTTGTTCGTATACAGCAAATGAACGCTCGTTCTGCTCAAGCTCATACAAAAACTCGCGGTGATGTTTCTGGTGGTGGTAAAAAGCCTTGGAAGCAAAAGGGTACAGGTCGGGCAAGAGCTGGTTCTACCAGAGGTCCTATTTGGAGGCACGGAGGTGTGGCTTTGGGTCCTACAAAGGATCGCAATTGGCACCGAGATCTCAATAAGAAAGTCAAAAAACAAGCTCTGTGTATGGCTTTGTCTGATAAATTGCAAGCCGGCAAAATGATTGTGGTTGATAGAATTGACCTGGAGACTCCAAAGACCAAATTGTTTAATCAGATCTTGCAGGTTTTCAAATCAGAAAAAACTGGTATTGGCAAGAAGCCTCTGTTGATTTTGCCAAAGGCTGATACTTCTCTTATTCGCGCAATGCGTAATTTGCCAGGAGTGACTTCATTGTCTGTTAGATCATTGAATCCTTTGGCTGTTCTTTCTGCTGATAGTATTATGGTTTTGCAGGATAGTGTTCCAGTGATTGAGACTATTTATGGCACCGCAAAGCCAGTTAAGGAATAAAATATTTTATGTCTTCTACTTCTTCTCAAACAACCCCTAAGTATTCTTTGGTTAAGAGACCAAGAATTTCTGAAAAATCTACAGCTTTGCAGTCAAAAAGGCAATTTGTCTTTGTGGTTAGCAAAGATAGTGATAAGCTATCTGTAAAGAGAGCCATAGAGGGTTTGTATGATGGGGTGAAGGTTGATGGTGTGAATATGGTCAAAATGCACTCCAAATCCAAAAGATTTGGTAGAACAAGCGGTATGACAAAGGCTTACAAGAAAGCATACGTAACTTTAACTAAAAATTCCAAGTTGCCTGAATAAATTTTATGCCAGTAAAGAGATACAATCCAACTACTCCAGGAAGACGCAAAGCTAGCGTTGTGAGTTTCAAGTCACTAACCAAAGGAACTGCTCCTTTGAAGTCTTTGATATCCAGAAAAACCAAACAATCTGGTAGGAATTTTAGTGGACAAATTACTGTGCGTCACCGTGGTGGTGGTGCTAGGCAGTTTGTTAGAGATGTGGATTTTTCTAGAAAAGATCGTTTTGGAATCCCAGCAAAAGTAAAGTCTTTGGAATATGATCCTGGTAGGAGTGCTTTTATAGCCTTGCTTGCTTATGCGGATGGTGTGAAAAGATATATTTTGGCTCCAGAAGGGTTGAAGGTTGGTCAAAATGTAGTTTGTGATGCTAAGGCGGAGATTGAAGTTGGCAACAGAATGCCTTTCTCGAGTATCCCAGTTGGTACTTTTGTCCACGATATAGAAACCATTCCCGGTGGTGGCGGTAGAATGGCTCGTAGTGCTGGAAGTTATGCTTTGTATCAGTCTAGTGATGCTGGTTTCGTAGTATTGAAATTACCTTCTGGTGAAATTCGTAAAGTCAAAGAAACTTGTATGGCTACGATTGGGGTTTTGTCCAACGGTGATCATATGAATGTCCGTTTAGGTAAGGCTGGTAGAAGAAGGCATATGGGATGGAGGCCTTCTGTCCGTGGTAAGGCTATGAACCCTGTAGATCACCCTCACGGTGGAGGTAAAGGTGCTAACCCAATTGGTATGAAGTATCCAAAGACTCCATGGGGTAAACATGCTTTGGGTGTGAAGACTAGAGACAAGAAGAAAGCTGGTTCAAAGTTGATTATTAAAAGAAGGAAGTAAAAAATAGTTGTTAGTTGTTAGTTATTAGTTTTTAGGCGATTGCTTAGAGACTAGCAACTAGCAACTAGCAGCTAGCAACTAATTTTGTATGTCAAGAAGTTTGAAAAAAGGTCCTTTTGTAGATGCTAAAGTCTTGAAAAAGGTTTTGGCTGGCAAAAGAGGTGATACCATCAAAACTTGGGCTCGCGCCTGCACTATAACTCCAGAAATGGTCGGGTTTAATTTTAGTGTTCACAACGGAAAGACTTTTATTGCTGTTAGTGTTACTGAGCAAATGGTGGGCCACCGTCTAGGTGAATTTTCTCCTACAAGAAAGTTCTTGAGACATGGAGGAAAGATGGCCAAGGAGCAGGCAGCTAGTCAGGCTCAGGCTGAAAAAGCTAAACTTGCAGCTGCAAAAATTCAGACTCAGCCAGTAAAGAAGAAATAATTTTAAAGTAATATATGTCAGAAAGACAATCAACGCAAATTAATAAAGAAAAGTCTGAGTCCGTTGCAGTAGCAAAGGCTTTGAGCCTCAGAATTGCTCCAAGAAAACTTCGTCTTGCAGCTTCTTTGGTGCGTGGTATGTCTGCGGAAGATGCTTTAAGGCAATTGAAGTTTATGCCAAACAAAGGTGCTGCTATGGTTGCGAAAGCTGTTCAGTCTGCTGTGGCTAATGCTCACAGTAATTCAGCAAAACCTCTTAAGGGCAATTTGTACATCAGCCAAATTTATTGTGATGGTGGTCAGGTGATGAAAAGAACTGCTCCAAGAGCCAGAGGTAGTGCTTTTGTGGTTAGGCGTAGAATGTCCAACGTAACAGTACATTTATCTGAACGTGTTCCAGCTGTTAACAAAAAACCAGCTAAGCTAAAAGCTAAAAGTTAATTTATTATGGGTCATAAAGTACATCCAATTTCATTCCGTTTGTCTGCAGGAGAGCCTTGGCAATCTCGCTGGTTTTCTTCAAATTCTTACGTATCATTTTTGCGTGAGGATACCCAGATTAGGGAATTTTTAGAAAAGCATTTTCGTAAGGCTGGTGTTACTCGTGTAGAAATTGCCAGAAATAGTGAGGGTGTTGCTACTGTGAATGTTTTCACCACAAGACCTGGTATGTTGATCGGCAAAGGTGGTGCTGGAATTGAATCTTTGGCCAAGAGAGTGAAGTCCGAGTTGGGACTCAAGCGAGATATCAGGATAAATATAGAAGAGGTCAAAGATCCAAATTTGTCTGCACAGGCAGTCGCAAATAATATAGCTGAACAAATAGAGAAGCGTGTTGCTTTCAGGAGACTTTTGAAGCAATCAGTGGAGCAGATTATGATGAGTGGTGCTAAAGGTGCCAAGGTAATGATCGGCGGAAGATTAAATGGTGCAGAAATTGCTAGAACAGAGCATTTAACTCAAGGGGTGATGCCTCTACACACACTTAGAACAAAGGTAGATTTTGCACGTAGTACGGCTTTTACTACTTATGGTACTGTAGGTATCAAAGTATGGATTGCGGATGCTCCAGAAGTCAGTCTGAATCAGCAACAGTGGAATAATTCTGGCGACCCTTCTAGACAACCAAGACGCAATAGTAGACCAATTCAAAATAGGAGATAGAATTTTTATATGCTTAGCCCTAAAAAACTCAAGCACAGGAAACATCATCATAGCCACACGAAGGGTAAATCTTCTAGCGGTATTCGTTTAGATTTTGGCAGCTTTGGACTCAAGGCTCTGGAAAATGGATGGATTACTTCTAGGCAGATAGAAGCTGCCAGAAGAGCCGCTACTAGGTATGTACAAAGAGGTGGAAAGATGTGGATTAGAATTTTCCCTCACAAACCCATCACCAATCATGGTAATGAAAACACCATGGGTGGAGGAAAAGGAAACCCTGAGTACTTTGTGGCTGTGGTAAAACGTGGAAGAGTTTTGTTTGAGATGGAGGGAGTGACTTTGGAGCAAGCAAAAGAAGCCATGAGACTAGCTAGCCACAAGTTGCCAGTTAAGACTCGGTTTATCACTAGAACCGTAGCGGGAGGACAAGTATGAACAAAGCACTAAATTCCTTAAAGGAAAAATCAGCAGAAGAGCTGAAAAAAGAATTGGAAACTTTGAAGCACAAGTTGTCTCTAACTCTGGCCAAAGCTCGTTTGCATCAGCATAAGAAAGTAGATGAGGTGGGAAAGATCAGAAAGACAATCGCCAGGATAATGTTTCTTTTGAATTCATAAACGAATTTGTAAAATATAGTATAAATTTATCAATATGCAGTCTAAATCAGACAATTTAATAAAGAAACAGAGCTTCACTGGCGTGGTGGTTTCTGACAAAATGCAAAATACTGTAGTTGTACAGGTTAAGCATACTCGTCGTCACCCTAAGTACCACAAGTCTTTTACCGTTAGTAAGAGGATTCCAGCTCACGATGAAACAGGTGCAGCTATTGGCAGTACCGTGGTAATAGAATCTTGCAGACCAATGAGCAGAACCAAGAAGTTTAAAGTAATTAAGAAGGCTAGTTAGCGGGATACCTTATACCTTTTACCTTATAGATTAATTTATGGATTTTAGTCTATAAGGTATCAGGTATAACCTACAAGCTAAATATATGTTACAAGTAAGATCATTAGTAAAAGTTGCGGATAATACAGGCGCAAAGATCGTCAACCTTTTTAGTGTGAACGGAAAGAATGCCAACCGTTTTGCTCGTCTTGGTGATGTGGTAGTGGGTTCTGTTCGTGTGTGCAGTCCAACTGGTCAGGTGAAAAAGGGAGATAAAGTTTACGGAGTGATTGTCAGGACTCACAAAGAAGTTAGAAGGCAGGACGGATCTTACATTCGCTTTGACGATAATGCAATTGTTTTGGTGGGAAAGGGTACGGTAGAGCCAAAAGGGACTCGTGTATTTGGTCCTATAGCCAAAGAAGTTAGAGAAAAAGGCTTTGCCAAAATCGCGTCTTTAGCCCCTGAAGTAATTTAACACAGCTAGTATCTTTTATGATCAAATTTAAAATTCACAAAGGAGACATGGTCAAGGTGTTGTCTGGAAAAGACAAGGGGAAGACTGGGAAGGTCTTGGCTGTTTTTACTAAAACCGGAAAAGTAATGGTAGAGAATTTGAATGTTCATACCAAGTTTGAGAGGTCAAAACAGAAAAACCAAGCTGGTACACCAGTCAAAGTCTCTAGCCCAATGCCAGTATCCAAACTGCAACTAATTGATTCATCAACTAACAAGCCAACAAGAGTCGGATTTAGGATAGAGAATGGAATTAAACAGAGAATAGCCAAAAAGAGCGGACAACCAATTTAATAGTAGTAAGCTTGTAAGTAGTAAGTTGTAAGTTGCGGGTAAACAAAGATTGAATCTTTATCCACAACTTACAGCTTACCAACTTACAACTCTACAACTGACGACTTATGCAAAGATTACAGGAAAAATACATTAAGGAAATCGCCCCAGCCCTCCAGAAAGAATTTGGGCTAAAAAATCCATTGGCTGTGCCAAAGATTAAACGGATTGTTTTGAACGTGGGTGTTGGGAAGGTTTTCAGAGATTCCAAGCAAATAGAGTCTATAGTGGCTGATCTTGGTAGAATTGCTGGGCAGCGACCGGTAACAGTTGCTTCTAGGACTTCTATAGCCGGATTCAAGATGAGAGAAGGACAGATTGTGGGAGTAAAGGTGACTTTGCGTGGTGAGAAGATGTGGAGTTTCTTGGATAAGTTGGTAAATATTGGTTTCCCTCGTGTACGTGACTTCCGCGGCGTTTCTCCAAAAGGCTTTGATGGTATGGGAAATTACCACTTGGGCCTCAAGGAACAAATAGTATTTTCTGAAGTACCACAAGAGTCAGTTTCACTTATCTTTGGTTTTCAAGTAAGTATAGTTACAGACGCAGGAGAAAATGAAAAGGCATTAAAATTATTAAAAGCATTTGGATTCCCATTCGCTTCTTAAGGTAGAAATTTCTACAACAATTATAGTATGGCAAGAACCGCTCAAATAATTAAAGCTCAAAGGTCGAGAATCAATCCGAAGTATTCCACTCGAATCAATCGCCGTTGTTGGCGTTGTGGTAGAGGGCATGGATACTTGAGGGATTTTGATATGTGCCGTATCTGCCTCAGAGAATTAGCAAGCAAGGGTCAGGTAGTTGGCGTAAGAAAGGCGTCTTGGTAAATTTATGACTGATACAATAGCAGACTTTTTAACTCGTATTCGCAATGCTTACAAGGCTGGACACTTGGAGGTTGTGATTCCATATTCCAATTTTAAGGCCAATTTGGCAAATCTTTTGGTAAAAGAGGGTTTTATTGCTGCGACGGAAGTCGTAGGTACAACCAAGAGGCTTTTGAAATTGACTTTGCGTTATTCTGTAGACGGTAGTCCAGCGGTGACCAATCTGAAAAGGGTTAGTACTCCTGGGCAAAGACTGTATTCTTCCTTTAATCAGATTCCTAGAATCAAGAGCGGTTTTGGAGTCACTATAGTTTCTACTTCCAAAGGTCTTTTGACTGACCGCCAAGCGAGAAAAGACAAGATCGGCGGAGAAGTAGTGTGTCAAGTATGGTAAAGTAGCTTGTCAGCTTACAGCTTCTTAGCTTATTAGGGTAAAACACTTAGTGTCTTGTCCTGACAAGCTAAAAAGCTAAAAAGCTACAAGCCTAAGAAGCTAAATTTATGTCAAGAATAGGAAAAAAACCAGTAGTAATACCAAGCGGAGTCTCACTAACTCTACAAGGAAATACCCTCAAGGCCAAAGGGCCAAAGGGTGAGCTTGAGTTGCCAGTTCATGGTGATGTGCATGTAGAAATCGGAGAAGGCGAAGTTGTGGTTAGTGTAAAAGACGTTTTAGAAAAACAACAAAAAGCTCTTTGGGGACTTTTCCGTTCTTTGGTGCAGAATTTGGTTTTGGGTGTAAGCAGCGGTTTTACCAAGCAGTTGGAGCTACAAGGTGTTGGTTTTAAGGTGGCAGCAACAGCAAATGAACTACAATTTGCCTTGGGTTTTTCTCATCCTGTAAACGTACCGATTCCTTCTGGTATTTCTGCTACTGTAGAAAAGAATATCATTACTATTAGTGGTAGTTCCAAACAGCAAGTCGGTCAATTTGCCGCAAACGTGAGAAGATTGAAAGAACCAGAGCCTTACAAGGGTAAAGGTATTCGTTACGTTGGTGAAAATGTACGCAGAAAGGCTGGAAAAGCCGCCAAGTCAGTGGGTAAGTAATAAGGTAATACATATGAAATCCATTAAATCTAAAAAACTAGCCAGAGATAGAAGGCACGGCAGAGTCCGCGCTAAGGTTTCTGGTAATGCAACAAAGCCCCGTCTTGCGGTATTTCGTTCTCTGTTGTACACTTACGCTCAAGTCATAGACGATGAAAAGGGTGCGACTTTGGCCCACGCTTCCACTAGAGAAATCAAGGAGAAAATGGACAAGAGTGCTAAGTCTGCAGCAGCAGGCAAGCTTTTGGCTGAGAGGGTAAAGGCTCTTGGGATTAATAAAGTAGTTTTTGATAGAGGTGGATTTTTGTATCATGGTAGAGTCAAGGCTCTAGCGGACGGAGCTAGAGAGGCCGGCTTAGAATTTTAATATATTTTATGGAACAAAGAAGACCAAACAATAGAAGACAGCCTGGAAAGGACCAAAGACAACCATCTGAATTTGAACAAAAGGTGGTCAATGTATCACGCGTGACTCGTGTGGTTGCTGGTGGAAAGCGTATGCGTTTTCGCGCCTTAGTTGTAGTTGGTGACCGCAAAGGTAAGGTGGGTTTTGGTTTGGCAAAAGGATTGGATGTACAAGCTAGTGTAAACAAAGCAGTCAACCAAGCCAAGAAACAGATGATCGTGGTGCCTCTCAAAAATGGCACTATTCCAAATGCAGTAGATGTGAAATTCAAGGCCAGTAGACTTTATATGAAGCCAGGTCGTGTTGGTAGTGGTGTGGTCGCTGGTGGTCCAGTTAGATCTATTATGGAAGTGGCTGGTATACAAAGTATTTCTTGTAAAATGCTCGGTGGTGGCAATGCAGTGAGTAATATCCAAGCAGTTTTCAGAGCTTTCAATAAGCTCAAAATGGGCGAGCAAGCAAAGAAATTGAGAGCATCCGCTCAAAAATAGTACGCATTACACAGATAATTTGAATTTGGAAATTTTTATATATTATGCTTACATTACACACAATTAAAAGAGCCAAGGGCGCCACTCATAAAAAGAAAGTGGTGGGTAGAGGACGCGGCTCAGGACACGGAAAATATTCTACCCGTGGAAACAAGGGTCAGACCAAGCGTACTGGACACAGTAAGCTACCTGCAACTTTCGAAGGTGGCAGAACTCCTCTAGTCAGACAACTTCCAAAACTGAGGGGCTTTAAGAGTCTTGCAGAAAAGCCTTTTCCAATTTCTTTGACCAAAATCGCAAAGCATTTTGAAAATGGCGAAACCGTAACTCTGCAATCTTTGCTAGCCAAGGGTTTGATCAAAAAAGGCGTAAAGCGTGTTAAAATACTAAAAGGCGAAACTACCAAGAAGTTGGTCATAGAAGTACCGATGTCAGAAAGCGTGAAGCAGGCCGTAAGCAAGTAAGTTGTAGAGCAGTAAAGACAGTAGCAAAAACTTTAGAAATAAAACACCATGGCGGCAATAAAAACTTTTAAAGATATTATTGCTTGGCAAAAGGCCCATGAATTAGCTCTATTTGTTTACGGATTAACTAGTGGTTATCCCAAACAGGAAATGTTTGGTTTAGTGAGTCAGAGTAGGCGGTGTGCTGTTTCGATTCCTTCTAACATAGCGGAGGGGTTTTCTAGGATAACTCCAGCTGATTGCTCTCATTTTTATACAATAGCTGGTGGATCTCTTGAAGAATTGAAATACCAAATGTTGTTGGCTAGGGATTTAGGTTATTTTAAAGATAAAGAATATAATTTAGTGGTTGGGTTGGCCGATGATGTAGAGCGATTGTTAAATGGTTGGATAAAGACACAAAAATAATGTCATTAGCTTGCATACAGCTTTACTGCTTATTGCATACATGCTGATTTTATGAATAAACTAGCTTTAATGTGGAAGTTGGCGGATGTACGAAAAAAGATTTTTTCCGTACTTGTTTTGCTTATTTTTACCAGAATTTTAGCCAATATCCCGATTCCTAGTATTGATACAGCTGGTATAAAAGCTGCATTGCAGCAAAATGATTTTTTGGGACTTTTGAATATTTTTTCAGGTGGTGGGCTCAAAAATCTATCGTTGGCAATGATTGGGGTGGGTCCTTATATCACCGCTTCTATTATTGTCCAGCTTTTGACTGTGATTATTCCTTCTTGGCAAGAAAAGCAAAAAGAAGAAGGTGAGCTGGGTAGACTAGCTTTGAATAAATATACGAGATATTTAACTGTTCCGCTGGCGGCACTGCAGGGTTTTGGGACTATTCGACTTTTGCAGTCGCAAAGCCAGGGGCTGTTTTCGGCGCTTACACCTTTTCAGTGGTTTGTGACTCTACTTTCTATCACAGCAGGATCTATGCTGGTGATGTGGATTGGTGAGATTATTACTGAGGTGGGTATTGGTAATGGTGTGTCTTTGGTGATTTTTGCGGGTATAGTTTCTCAGTTGCCTAGTTCTGTGCAGGCGATTATCAGTCTCTATGATCCGACACGACTTGGTCAGTTTGCTGGTTTTTTTGTGGTGGGGTTGCTTGTAATAGCCGGAGTGGTTTTGGTGACAGAGGCTATTCGCAATATTCCAGTTTCTTATGCCAGGCGTACCAGGGGGGATTCTAGTAGTGGTGGGGTAAATACCAATTTGCCCTTGCGTCTCAATACAGCTGGTGTGATCCCAATTATTTTCGCCATTTCAGTTTTGGTTTTTCCAGCACTTATCGCACAATTTTTTGTAAACGCCAGAACTACTTGGCTTGCCACTTTTGCTAAGCATGTAGTCAGTTTTTCTACTCAAAATCAAGGTTGGGAGTATGGTGTAGCATATTTTGTTTTGATTGTTGCTTTTTCTTACTTCTACACCGCTATAGTTTTCAGGACAGATGAGGTGGCAGAGAATTTGCAAAAAGGTGGTGGGTTTGTTCCGGGTATTCGTCCGGGTGCACAAACAGCAGGATATTTAAATTTTGTAATCAATCGTATTACTTTGCCTGGAGCTTTGTTTTTGGGTGTGATTGCGATTATTCCGCTTCTGGCGCAGAATTTTACAGGTAGTAGGGCTCTGACACTTGGTGGTACTAGTCTTTTGATCGTGGTTTCTGTGGTTATCGAGACCTTAAAGCAGCTAGATGCCCAGCTTACTTTGCGTGATTATGAGAGATTTGGAGAGTAGCTAAGTTTGGTTTTTGGGGCTACCTCGGGTAGCCCCTTTTAAATTTATGGCTTAAAATAAAGGGAAAATGTGAGTTTGACGAGCAGTTTTTGGTGGAGTTTACTCTTTACAAAATGTTTATTAAGTGGTATAATATATATAGGTTAAGCACTTGAATTTATTTGAATTATTTGTAATAATATCCTCTGAAAGGAATTCTTATATGGTAGAAGTAGCTGCAAGAAAAGAAGGTATAAAAACTCGAGGTGGTCAAGTTGAATTTGGACCACTTGGTGGTGTCGGAATTGAATCCGCCAAAGGTAGGCCCTTGGGTAGTGATGCAGGATTTGTTGAAAATCGTGCTGGTTTTGTCGCCCCTGAACATTTGAATGTTAATGCTGGTAAAGGTGTAAATTCTATAGCTGCAAATGTAGGGCATGGTGCTCCTAAGTCCGAAGGATTGTCTATCCGTATAGCGAAAGCTATTTCTGAATCAGACAAATTTGAAACAACTGGAGCAGCTTCTCGGATGATTGAAGAATTGAAATCCATCAAATAGTTCAGTGTCAGTTTGTTGTTGAGTTGTTTTTGAAAATTTTTACCAGTTTTGAAATAAAATTAAAAGGCCGGCTGGAAAATTATCGCTACCGACTAAGTAAATTATTTTATGCCTGAGTTTAATACAGCTTTGGAAAGATACGGAAAAGCTAGCTGTGACGCTTTTACAGCTAAGCGTGAGGTGTATGAATTGAAGGAGAAATTGCGAGGCAAAAAGGAAGTTTCACTGACGGACGTTTATGAGTTAGCATTTTTGAGAAAGAGGCTGGGTGAATTAAAAATAACAGAGCAGGAGTCATTGGCTGATTATATAAACACTGCTACGGGAATCGATCTAGCAGCGCTTAAAATATAATAATTTTAAAGGTCTAAAACAAAAAAATTAGTTAAAATAAAAAATGGAACTTACGACCGTGTATTATTTCGTTTACATATTATTACTCGCATTAGTCGCCCTCTTTGTGGGCGTTTTTGCGTATTATTGGCGGCAGCATTGGTATTATTCTAAGATTATTGTCCCTAGAACTTTGGAGTGGGTTTTTTTGGAAGTGCAAATGCCAAAGGGAGGGCAAGATTCCAAAGGCGGTCAGGGTAATATCAGCGGTGGTACGGGCGAGGAAATGAAGCAGTGGATCACTGTAGCAGAGCAGCTTTTTACTGGAATTTCTAATTTGGGTGGACACGATGGATTTTTTAGCCAAAGAGATTATTTGTCTTTGGAGATTGCTTGTACGGATAAAAAGATTTCTTTTTTTATCAATACTCCCAAACATTTGCAGGTGTTGGTAGAAAAACAAATTCATGCCCAGTACCCCCACGCTTTTATAGACGTGGTGGAGATTTATAATCCATTTCCAAAAGACGGCGAGCTGGCCGCAGCTGAACTAAAACTTTCCAAACAGTATTTTTATCCTATCCGTACTTATAAAAGTTTGGAAACAGATTCACTCAATACCATTACTAGCGCTATGTCTAAGCTAGAAGAGGGTGAGGGTGCGGCTTTTCAAATGATTTTGTGTCCAGCGGGATCAGGTTGGCAAAGTGTGCCGAGAAAAATGGCTTCACAAATTCAGCAAGGTAAAAAGCCAGAAAGTGTGACGCAGGGCGTGTGGGACAAAACCAAAAAAGATTTGTGGGAAATAGTGAAAAGTATTTTGACTTTTGGTTTTGTGGCAGGTGGAGAGAAAAAAGACAAAGACGAGGGTGATAAGCGTATCAGTCTCACTCCTATGCAGCAGGAGATCGTGAAAAGGTTTGAAGAAAAATCTAGTCGTCCTGGGTTTACTGTAAATTTGCGCTTGGTGACTGCCAGTCCCACAAAGGGGATGGCGAAGTTTCATTTGAAGAATCTACTCGCGGGTTTCTTGCAGTTCAACATGCCACCTTTTAATGGATTAAAAGAGCAAAAGCGTAAAACTTCCGACATTATTCGCGACTATATTTTTAGAGTTTATAGGTCAAATAGTAGTGAGCCGCAACTTTTGAATACCGAAGAACTGGCCAGCCTTTGGCATTTACCCAATCATTTTTTGGAAACCCCAAATATTAAATGGTTGATTGCCAAAAAAGCTCCTCCACCGATAAATATGCCATCTGAAGGTATTGTTTTGGGACGAAATGTTTATCGCAGTGTGGAAACCAAGGTGAGGATTTCTAGGGATGACAGGCGTAGGCATATGTATATTATTGGGCGTACCGGTGTGGGAAAAACCGAGATCATGAAAACCATGGCCGTGCAGGATATTGTCAACGGCGAGGGTGTTTGTGTGGTGGATCCGCATGGAGACTTCATAGAAGACATTTTGCCACATGTGCCAGCAGCTAGGGCTGAAGATGTGATAGTTTTTGAGCCATCCGACCTAGAGCGCCCGATGGGCCTCAATATGCTTGAGGTGGAAAATGAAGCACAAAAAGATTTTGCAGTGCAGGAAATGATTTCTATTTTCTACAAATTGGTCACTGATCCAGCCATGCTAGGCCCAATGTTTGAGCACAACATGCGAAACGCTATGCTCACACTTATGGCGGACGAAGAGCATCCGGGGACTTTGGTTGAGATTCCTAGAATATTTACCGACACGGCTTTTCAAAAGTATAAAGTTTCTAAACTAAAAGATCCTTTGGTGCGTGCTTTTTGGGAAAAAGAAATGGCAAAAACTTCGGATTTTCATAAATCAGAAATGCTCGGCTATTTGATTTCCAAAGTGGGTAGATTTGTGGAAAATGGCATGATGCGCAATATTGTGGGACAGCCGCGCAGTAGTTTCAATTTCCGCAAAGTCATGGACGAAAAGAAAATTTTGTTGGTGAATTTATCCAAAGGTAGAGTGGGAGAGCTCAACGCTAAACTTTTGGGTTTGATCTTGGTTTCCAAAATTCAAATGGCAGCCTTGTCTCGTGCAGATATTCGGGAAGAAAAAAGAGAAGATTTTTATTTGTACGTGGATGAGTTTCAAAACTTCATTACTGATGCTTTCGAGTCTATATTATCTGAAGCCAGAAAGTATCGTTTGAATTTGGTGATTGCTCACCAGTATCTGGCGCAGCTAGAGCAAGGCGCAGGGGCGCAAGGCGCGGGGGCAAAGTCGCTTCGCGATGCAGTCTTTGGTAATGCGGGTACTATGGTGAATTTCCGTATTGGTGTGGAAGATGCCGAGAGTATGGCAAAAGAAATGTCGCCGACTTTTAATGAGTTTGATTTGGTAAACGTAGAAAGATTCAACGCCTATATCAAGCTGATGATTCAAGGAACAGCCAGCAAGCCATTTAATATGGCAACTTATCCACTACCAAAGCCTACCCCTAGGCAAATTGAAATCGCTGCTGCCATAAAAGATTTATCACGTTTGAAATTTGGTAGGCCGAGGGCTTCAGTGGAAGCAGAAATTATGGAAGCAAGTATGGTGGCAGACATGATGTCTGCAGGACCAGCTAGTATAGAAATGGGGTTGTAGTACAATCCGTTTTGGAGTATTTTGAGTTATAATATATAGTATGTATAAGTGAGTGGTTTGTAAGTAGATATAAAATATTTAGAAATAAAAATTATGTTTAAAAAAAGTTTTTTGGGTAAGACTGTTTGTTTATATTTTGCCCTAGTTTCCGTCTTAAGTTTTATTTTTTTTGCCCCGTTTACTGCCGAGGCCGCTGCTAATACTGAGTGTATAGATGCAATAAGCTTTCGGGTTTTTTCAAAATCTGTGAAAGTGGAAAGCGTTCCAGCTGACGCAACTATTGAGTTTAATGTAATTTTGCCAGAAAAATGCAAAGCTTTGATAGAAAAAGTGATCGCAGCTCAGATAATCAACGGCTCTCCTTCTGAAATAGCTGTTTTGGATTTTCGTGACACTACAAGCACAAGTAGTTATGTGAATTATACTAAAAGATGGGCGGTCTCTGGTTTGAAGTATAACGATGGCAGTCCTGTGACGGCCGCAGGTGGCGGCAAAATGGATTTTCAAGCGGCTATTTTGCCAAAGGGCGGCGTGTATGGTAAGGATTTCCAGTTTTCTAAAACAGTGTCTGTTGCTGTGACTGGGCCTGGTACCAAGGATGTACCGGTTACCCCCACAAAGCCTGGAACACCAGACACCACGACCACACCCGGACAAGGAAGTAATACTGTCAGTACGCCTGTGGTTGGCACTATTGATTCGCCTATTTCTATAAAATCTTTGGGAGAGCTTGTTACTACCGGTATTAAGTACTTGCTTGGATTTTTAGCGACTTTGTCTGTGCTGTTTATTATTATTGGTGGTGTAAGGATGGTGGTGAGTGGGGGTAGTGAAGGAGAAGTGAAGGCTGGTAAGCAAACTGTGACTTGGGCTGTGGTGGGTATGGTGGTATCTTTACTTGCTTTTACGATTATAAATGTAGTCCAATCACTTTTGAAAGTAAAATAAATCCTTTATTATGGGCTTAGAAAAAGTCATGAGTATGTTTGGGAATAAAGATAATATACAAGATTTTGAATCTACAAAAGACTCACTTCGTCATTTTCTTTTAAACCAGATGGCTGGTGAGTCAGGTTTTCAGCATTCAGAGATAATTGACGACAAAATAATTGATAGCAATGAATGGAAGAAATTAGAATCTGAATTGGAACTATTAGCAAAAAAACACCCGCTTAAGTATAGGAAGATTAAATCTTCTTTGAAAAAATTGGAAGATTTGGCTATCAAGACCAAGCAATTGGAAGATCATATAAGGTGGCAACAGGGCCAGTCTGATTTAAAAGAGCCTGAAAAGTATGTTGCTAATAGTTATCTGGAGTCTCTGAAGGATAAGCAGGTGAAGACCGCAAAAAAAGAGTATGAAAAGATTTTGTCAAAGATGAAGGCAGCGGAAGATTTGAGGTACAGTGTAATAAAAGTGGCTGTAGACCAGATGGTGGAGGATTTGGATGGAGCTTCTAGTGCTACTGACGCTGAGAAAGTGTCTTTGAGACTCCAAACTCTTCGCAATTCTCTTGATGGTAATGTGCTGGCTAAGGATAAATTCTTGTCAGAACAGCTTGATAGGGTGATTTCTGATGACGTGATTAAAATTATAGTTAGGTCGTGCGATCTTCCACCAGAGCAAAGAAATCAGTTTATTCTGAACGGCTTGCGCACTAATGTCATGCAAAATAAGCATTTTACTGACGCAAAAGATGCTTGTGCTTTTTTGTATGATGTTTTGAATAAAATTAGGTCTTCCTGGGCCCAAATTATGCCCCCAGGTGGTTACCCTGTTGATATTTGGCCGGGACCAGCAAAGAACAGTGCGTTTTTGGATGATTTAGTTAATCAGGCGCGTGTAGGGGCTGGAAAAAAAGGTTTGGATAGGCCCAAGCATTTTGATTTATCGAATGATTATATTTACAGTGTCGTTAACGCTGAGGCTGGATTAATGAAAAAGGAAAAAATGGCTGCTGATAGAGCAGCTGCTGCTGAAGAAGAGAAAAGAAAGAAAGAAGCAGAGGAAAAAGAAGCAGAGGAAAAAGCAAGGCTTGAGGCGGAAGAATTAGAAAAAAAGAAGAAAGAAGAGGGGGCAGTAGCTATTGCTGCTGCGAATCAAGCAGCTGGCGGGTCTTCTGGTTCAAATCAAAATCAGGGGCCGA
>CAZGEB010000005.1:33824-38193 GCA_964524915.1 uncultured Candidatus Saccharibacteria bacterium | reverse complement strand
CAAAACATCTACCACAGCTTCTTCAAAAGCTAGAGCAATATTGGCCTTGTCTTGTTCGGGAATGTGAGAGAAGTTGAAATGGTGGAGGGTGGTTTTGTTTTTTGGCACAACCTCTCCCCCAGCCCTCTCCTCATCCCCCTTCGCTAAAGCTACGGAGGACAGGGAAGGAGAGGGGGTGAAGGCATTGCTTTTTTGATATGGGTGGTTATTTTGTAAATAGTAGAGCACGGCGGTTTTGAGTCCTGAAAAAGAGAAATCAAAATCTTTGCTGTTCATCATGGGTCTCGGGAAATTGATTTTTTTAGCTGCATCAATATCACCCTTTGCCGCAAGGCGACTTATTTCAGGTCCCCCAGGGTATGGGAGCCCTAGGAGTTTTGCCACTTTATCAAATGCTTCTCCAGCTGCATCGTCTACTGTAGAGCCCAAAACTTTGTAATGCGCTTCATCTTTTTGTAAGACTAATAAAGTGTGGCCACCACTGACGATCAGAGACAATATGGGAAATTGCGGGTTGCGGGTTGCGGGTTGCGGGTTCGGAATTTTGACTTTTGAATTTTGACTTTTGAATTTGTTTAGAAATTGGGAATTAGAAATTTGAAATTCTCCGCCAAAGGCGGAGTACAGGTGGCCTTCCATATGATTGACCGCAATCATTTTTTTATTTGCGGCAAAGGCAAGAGTTTTTGCAAATTCTACGCCGATTAAAAGCGAAGCGATAAGTCCCGGACCGCTTGTGACAGCAATTAAATCAATACCAGTTTTTAGTTTATAGTTTATAGTTTTTAGATTTGTTTCGGGTTTGGAATTTCGAGTTTCGAGTTTGGCTTCAAGTAGGGCGCGTTCTACTACTGGGCGGATGGCTTCTGTGTGGGCACGGGCAGCGACTTCAGGGATCACTCCACCCATTTTACTATGTAGTTTTATTTGCGATCTCACCACAGAAGATAATGTTTCAAATTTCGGATTTTTTGCATTTACATCCCCACGCAAAACTGAGGCTGCGGTTTCATCGCAGCTGGTTTCTATGGCGAGAATAGTGATAGTCTTTGACATTGATTATCCAAATATCTATATCCCAAACCATCTGGCGATGGTGGCGTCTACTTTGCCGGTGCCGTGATTAATTTTGTACAGCCAAAGCATTGCGCCTAAGAAAACCAGGTTTATGACCGTGAGTTTCAGTAGGTCTTTTTTCAGCCAGGCTTCGTTACTGGTAGTGTGTGTTGGATTTTTTTCGTTCATATAAGATAGTTTAATGGTTAATTCCCTTTATTTACTAGGCTATATTTAGCAATATACCACAGAAAACCTATTGAAAGCAAAGATGGTTTTGGGCTACAATAACAAGTGTCTACTGGGGTAGTTAGTAATTAAAGATAAAAGAAAAATATTTATGCAAGATGCTACATTTGATCCGACAACCAATGCCGATACTGTAGTGGGGGCTACTGTGAAAATACAAGGAGACTTAAATTCCGATGGGAATATTAGTATTCAAGGTCAAGTCAAAGGAACAGTAAACACCAAGCAAGGTGTATATGTAAGTGACGGAGCAATCATCACCGCCAATGTAACAGCTGGGACAGCTGTTGTGGCAGGCCAAGTTCAAGGAAATATTCAGGTAAGTGGCCAGTTGGTTTTGCAATCTACTGCACGAATTGCTGGAGATATCAGTTGTTCGGTTTTGCGTGTAGAAGATGGAGCTCTTTTTACTGGTAAATGTTCTATGGGAGACAGCCAGAAGCAGTCTTCTAAAAATCATCAATCAGAAAAATCTAGCGAAGACTTAGCTGAGTAAGATCGGATATTTATTTTAGTCTACAATTGGGCATTCTATAATGCACTATTATCTTTTGGATCCTCAAGGGTTGTCACTGGCAGACTTTGAAAGAAAACAAGCTTCTTTGCTGGCGCTTACTCACGAGTTTAATATTAGCGGTGAAGTGGGTAGGCTTAGTACTATTAGAGGCATTGAAGATCTGGTTTATGCTGCAGAAAAAAGGCAGGTAAGTACTTTGGTGGTCTGCGGTACTGACGACACTTTCAATAGAGTTTTGGGGGCGCTGGGTAAGCGCCGTTTTGTCATAGGATTTATTCCTTTATCTGAAGACTCCCAGATTGCTAAACTTTTGGGGATAGACTCTCTTGCCTCTGCTGTAAAAGTTTTGGCTGCCAGGCGCATTACTTTGGTGGATACGGCCAAGATTGGCACTTTGGATTTTTTTAGTTATTTAGAATTTGGTGTGGTAGATGATTTATTTGGTAAGAAGTCTTGGCTAAATATTTTTTCACAAAAGAAAATTCACATCATTGCCAGAATCAATAATCAGTACTTGGTGTCTGGTGATTTTACGGGTGGGGTGGTGGTCAATGCCAAGGGGTGGCCAGAAGAGTCTATAGATGTGGGAAGTCCTACTGATGGTCAGTTGGATTTTGTTTCTTTGTCTAGCAGGTCAGTTTTCGGAAAAAACAAAACCAAAAGCTCAAAAGGCTTTGTGGGATTTGGTCATGATTCTACTAAATTACCCCTGCATACCATTGAATTTTTGGAGCCAGCTGGTCTTCCTTTGACCATGCTGGGTCGACAAGTAGCTAGAATACCAGCAAAAGTGACTATTTCGCCATCTTGGTTGCAACTCATAGTTGGCAAAAATCGTACTTTTTAGTTTGCCAAAAGAGGATTTTTCTGCTAAAATAAAAAGGAAATTATGCATTTAGCCAGTTTATCCTCTCAATTAAATTTATCTATAAACGAGCTCCGCGCCAAGGCCGCGGCAGCTAATATTCGTATTCCTCCACGAGCTGCCAAAGTAGATAATGCAACTGCCAAGAGAATTTTGGATTTATTTGATTCCGCCTCTTCTCGTGAGAAAACTCCAGTTAATGCTAAACCTACTTCAGTCAAAATTCCTGCTTTTTTGCCGGTGAGAGACCTGGCTGTGCTTTTAAATCAGAGTGTAAATTCTGTAATCAAGAAGTTGATTGAAAATGGTGTCCTGGCTGGGATCAATGAAACTTTGGATTTTGATACGGCGTCCATTATTGCCAACGAGTTTGGTGTGGAAGCAGAAGCTGAAGGCTCGAGTGATAATCGCTTGTCCGTGGGCTATGTAAAAGAAATTTTAGACGCTGAAAAAGCTAGTGACATGACCGAGCGTCCTGCTGTGGTGGCGGTGATGGGTCATGTGGATCACGGTAAAACTACTCTTTTGGATGCCATTAGAAAAACCGATGTGGTAAGTGGTGAGTCTGGTGGTATTACTCAGCATATTGGAGCTTACGCTATTGAGCACCAGGGAAAGAAATTGACCTTCTTGGATACTCCTGGCCACGAAGCTTTTTCTGCGATGCGCGCTAGGGGTGCTGGGGTCACAGATATTATTGTTTTGGTGGTGGCGGCTGATGATGGTGTGAGACCACAAACAGTTGAGGTTATAAATAGAGCGAAGTTTGCCAAAATTCCTTTGGTGGTAGCCATCAACAAAGTAGATGCTCCTGGGGCAAATGTACAAAAGGTTTTACAAGAGCTAGCCACAGCCGGTGTTTTGGTTGAGTCTTGGGGTGGCCAAACTATGTACACTGAAGTTTCAGCTAGGTCTGGTCAAGGTATTTCTGAATTGTTAGATTCTGTAGTTTTGCAATCAGAAGTTTTGCAACTGAAGGCAAATCACAAAGGGCAAGCCGTGGGTACTGTAATAGAAGCTCATTCTCAAACTGGGCAAGGCGCCATAGCTACAGTCATAGTTCAAAATGGCACAGTTCATGTGGGCGATGTGGTTGTGGCGGGTGAAGTACTGGGAAAGATTAAATCTATTTCAGATAGCTTTGGTAAAAAATTAAAAAGCGTTGGTCCTGGCGAGGGCGCTAGGATTAGTGGTTTGTCTGGGCTTCCACAAGCCGGAGATATTTTGTGCGTGGTAGAGAATTTAGAAGTGGCGAAATCTCGTGCAGAATCTGTCAGGCGTCAAGAGCGTAGCAAGAGACTGCGTGGTTTGTCTCAAGTACAGGCAGACGTGGCTAATAAACAGCTAAATTTAATATTGAAAGCCGATGTGTCAGGCTCTCTTGAGGCTGTAAAAGAATCTTTGGAACAAATCAAAACCGATGATGTGAAAGTGACTATTATTGATGCTTCAGTAGGTGACGTGACAGACTCCGATGTGCTTAGGGCGACAGCATCCCATGCTTTTATTATTGCTTTTAGAGTCAAGGTAAAACCATCTTCTTTGGTTTTGGCAAAAAACCAAAAAGTAGTAATAGACAAATACGATATTATTTACGAGCTGATAGCAGATGTGACTGATGCTGCGCTCAAGCTTTGCACTCCAGAATATGAAAAAACAGAAGTTGGTAAATTGAAGATCTT
>CAZGEB010000005.1:31349-33724 GCA_964524915.1 uncultured Candidatus Saccharibacteria bacterium | reverse complement strand
TCCAAATTTTTTTATAGACTCAAGGTCTATTTTTTTATTTTCTCTTACGCCGAAGAAGGCGTAAGCTAGAGTTGCAGTCGTACCGGCAAGAAGGATAAATGTCCACATATTTTATCTCCTTTCCGGCAAGGCCTCCCTTGCCATTGCGTGGGCTTATTTGTGCTGCTACTTGAACCACCCATGCTTGGTCTTGGTAGCCGTTCATTATAACCGTCTGTTTGACACTTGTCAAGACTTCGGTGTAGTCTTTATATATGAATACATACAATTTAATTATCATAGGTTCAGGGCCTGCAGGGCTTACCGCAGCTCTTTATGCATCAAGGGCAGGTTTAAAGCCTTTGGTTTTGGCGGGTTTAAATCCAGGTGGGCAGCTGATGCTGACAACTGAAGTGGAAAATTTTCCAGGTTTTCCAAAAGGCATTCAGGGTCCAGAGCTCATGGCAAATATGATAGAGCAGGTGCAGCATTTCGGCGCTGAAATTATTAATGAAGATGTGGTGTCTGTTGATTTTATAAACGAAATTAAAACTATAAAAACAGACACACAAGAATTTCACGCCAAGTCTGTAATTATCGCAACTGGCGCGGAAGCAAATTGGCTCGGACTTCCAAGTGAGCAGCGGCTCCGCGGAAAAGGTGTGAGCGCCTGTGCTACTTGTGATGGATTTTTCTTTAAAGGAAAAGATGTGGTGGTGATTGGCGGTGGAGATAGCGCTATGGAAGAGGCAAACTTTTTAACAAAGTTTGCGGAGCATGTGACTATAATTCATCGCAGGGAAGAATTTAAAGCATCTAAAATAATGCTTGAGCGCGCCAAAGCAAATCCTAAAATTTCATTTGTTACTAGTGCGGAGGTGGTGGAAGTTTTGGGGGAAAATAATGTAGAAGGTGTGAAGGTGAAGTATTTATCTCCTTCTGTCATTCCCGCGGAGGCGGGAATCCAGGGCCTTGCCGTAGAAGAAAAGATCATACCTTGTAACGGTTATTTTGCCGCCATTGGTCACACTCCTGCCACTAAAATTTTTAAAGATGCTGGTGTAGAGGTAAATGAAAAGGGCTATATAGTACCAAAAGAATTCACTGAAACAAATATTAAAGGGGTGTTTGTGGCAGGAGATGTGCACGATCATAGATATCGTCAGGCTATTACAGCTGCAGGTGAAGGCTGCAAAGCCGCTCTGGATGCTGAAAAATATTTAGCGGGGTTAGAATAAAAATGAAATAATTTATAGTAATTATTTGTAGTAATTAATATATGCAAGCAAATAAAATTACCCTTACCACCAAAGACAGCGTTGATCTAAGCGCTTTTTTTTGGGATGCGGGCACAGATAAAACCGTTTTATGTTTACATATGATGCCGGAGACGAAAGAAGGTTGGATGGCTTTGGCGGAAAGGTTGGCGAGCGCGGGCTCAAATGTTTTAGCTTTGGATTTTCGTGGTCACGGCGATAGTGGTGGTGGAGATTATAAAACTTTTTCAGATGAAGACCATCAAAAATACTTTTTAGATGCTCTGGCAGCAATAAAATTTCTGCAAAGTAAATTTGGTGTGGTGCCAGATGTTGCTTTAGTTGGGGCGAGTATTGGTGCCAACGTTGCTTTGAAGTTAGCTTTTGAGTATGAGTGGATAGAAAAAGCAGTTTTACTTTCTCCTGGTTTAAATTACCACGGGGTTGATATCGGTACAGATATCAGACTGCAAAGCCCAGAATTTTATGCAGCAGAAATTTTATTTGTCGCAAGTAAGGACGATGGTGAAAATCTTTTAGAAGTATCAAAACTTCATGAGTTATACGGAGGAAAGATTTTGGTTTATGATGGGGGCGGGCATGGTAGTGATATCATAAAAAATAACCCAGAGCTTTTGGATATTATTCCACAGCATTTAAATTCTTAAAATTTCATGAATAATCCTTGGGATAATGCAGTTATTCAATTAGAAACCGCCGGGAAAATCGGCGGTTTTTCTGCTGAGCTAGTCGAAAAATTAAAGCATATTGACCGCTATGTGGAGGTCAGCATTCCAGTTTCTATGGATGATGGAAATTTACAGTTTTTTACCGGGTTTCGCAGTCAGCATAACAACTGGCGTGGCCCTTACAAGGGAGGTGTTCGGTATCATCCGCAAGTGAATTTAGATGAAGTCAAAGCTTTGTCTTTTTGGATGACCATAAAAAATGCTGTGGTGGATGTGCCTTTTGGCGGTGGAAAGGGTGGAGTGATAGTGGATCCTAAAATATTATCTAAACTAGAAATTGAAAAGTTGTCTAGAGGGTTTGTACAAAAGATGTTTCCAGTTTTGGGTCCAAAGATGGATGTGCCCGCCCCAGATGTAAACACTACTTCTGAAATTATGGATTGGATGGTTT